>JBGUJM010000101.1:0-30441 GCA_045113935.1 Anaerovoracaceae bacterium | reverse complement strand
CCCCATGGCGGAAAAACTGAATCAGCGATACTTGCTTTCCTTGCCTGTTTCACATTCGTAAGCGCTGCCGCCGCCCTCATATATCCGGAAGATTTCCTGCGTTCCTATGTAACGCTCACTCTTCACGGATTTATATGGCACGGTCTGCTTCTGTTTATAAGTCTGACAGCCGCGCTTACAGGGATGGCTGACCTGACCTTCCGCGGTTTTGCCCGTGCTTCCGTACTGTTCCTCTTCCTGAGCGGCATCGCGATCTGCATCAATGCGTTTGCTGAGCCTTCCATGGCAGCAGCATACTCTGCGGGTCTGATCCCGGAAAACTATGCTGCGATGTTTTATATGAACCCATATCACTTGTCGCCGCAGCCTCTCGTCGGCACAATACAAAAGAGCGCCGGGATCCCTTTGGGGCTGGCACTCTATGCCGCAGTCATCATAGCAGTCAGCGGGCTTTGCTGCGCTGCTTTCAGATATTTATCAGAGAAGCATCACTCCTGAAAAGCTCATTTTACGCTTTCATTCAGCGGGCGGGTACTCGTTGCAGAGCAGTCTGTACGGAGGTTCGTCTTCTTCTATTTCCGGAAATCTGTACACCGGCTCATAGAACCGGTTGTCTGTATTGTCATCATTGCACTGCGACACTTCGCCAATCAGAACACTTCCGGATCCCGGGATCACATGGAACTCATGGTACTGATGCGGCCACAGGGTAATACTCTGTCCCGGCTCAAGCCGCACTTCCGTACCCGCAGGCACATAGAAGGACTGCCCATCCGAGTTGACCAGAACATCGGTATCAGCAAGTCCTCCTTCTCCGTCATCGTTGTATACCTGTATCAGAAGCACTCCTCCACCGCGGTTGATTATATCTTCTGACTTAGTCCAGTGAAAATGCATCGGCGAGATCATGTCATCCCGCAGAAAAAGGAGTTTTTCCGCATAAGTTTTACGATAACGCGGATCATGCTGATTGCCGTTGCGCAGCGTTATGAGCCCCATCCCGACTCTGTCAAAATTCCCGAGGCCGTAGTCCGTGATGTCCCAGCCGAGCATATTGTCGCGTATCTCGTCATATTCTTTGCCCTTATGTCTCCATTCCTCAGGAGTCCAGCTGCAGAAAGGCGGCAGCGCAAATCCTATCTCATCGATAAGGTTTTCCATCTCCCTGATCACTTTATTGATCTCTGATCTCTTCATCGTTTTCCTCCGGCCAGAATGTCTTCTATTACCGTTGCGACGCACTCTGCCGTATTCCATGCTGTCATGGTGACGTCACTGTGCCGGATCTGAGCAAGTTCCCCTGCAGCGCCGTTGATATACGCTCCTGCCGCTACCGCAAGTACGAGGTCATCTGCATTCACGCACAGTGCCGAGAGTATCCCGGACAGGACATCACCGCTTCCGGCGGTAGCCATTCCCGGGCAGCCGCGGTCAGTCGCCAGAATAACAGGGATCTCCATTCCGGGACTTTTCGTATCAGTTCTTCCCGCAACGACCGTCGTGCTGCCTTTGAGCAGAATAACGGCATTGAGTTCTTCCGCAAGATATGCAGCCGCTGCGGCCGGATCCGCTTTGGCCTCTGCAACTGTCATTCGGGACAGTCTGGAGAATTCCCTGAAATGAGGAGTCAGTACAAGTCTTGCGCGGGAACTCCTGACCAGACTGTGATCGAGTTCCGACATTGCGTTCAGTCCATCGGCATCAATGATGAGCGTCCTGTCATAATGCGTCAGAAGATATCTGACTGCTTTCAATGTCTCTTCTGAATTACCCACTCCCATGCCAAACGCTATACAGTCATAACGGCGGCAGAGAAAACCGAATTCTTCTTCATTGAAAAGGAGTTCCCCATCCCTGTCGGTCAGCGGATACAGAGTCGCCTCCATGATCTGCGGCGCGATCAGCGGGCAGATGCTGCGCGGAGCGGCAACTGACGCGACGCCGGCTCCGCTGCGCATGGAAGCGTTGGCCTGCGCCGCGAGCCGTATCGCGCCGCTGTATTCAATTGAGCCTCCGATCAGAGCCACGTATCCGAAACTTCCCTTGTGGCAGTCAGCCGGGCGTACAGGGAACAGTGACCTGATCTGTTCTTCATTGATAAAGTTCATCTTGTCCGTGTTTCCGCCTATTCTTTTACTATGGTTATCTCCCCTCTCTCTGACGAATCCATTTTCACCAGATCAAAGATGAGAGGGTCACGTATGAGATGCTTCCATACTGTATATGTCGCCCTGATGAAATCCCCGTCAAGTTCTGTTTCATCTTCTATCATCGGACAGCAGTAAGGCAAGTCATCATCGTTGTATATAAGACACAGAGAGCCGTCTTCTGACAGATGCGGCGCGAGCGGAAAAGTGCGGCACTGTATCGGTCTCATGCTGCGGAGACAGTGCGGCGGGTCGGTACAGCGGATCCAGTTTACTTTTCCGTGCCATGAAGGCGGAAAGTCATATTCATCCGTGCTCTGCGTATTCCAGATAAGCCAGTCCGCATGCCTGTCGTGGATCTTATCCTCTCCCGGCAGCAGATAGATGCCCATATCTTCCTCGCCTATTGCCGTGCAGCACGCGGATCCGCAAATCATGCCGCAGTCAAACGGGACCGGAGTTACCCTGTCCAGCAGTCTGTATATGGCTCTGTAAGTGCGCTTTCGTGTCGTTCCTTTGATCATGTCAGAATTCAACCGGGAGCCAGGCTCCGGCAAGCCGTTATCAGAGTTCGCGCGAGCGGTTGGTCGCATCGACTACTGCCCGCATCACCGAATGGCGGAATCCTCCCTCTTCCAGCGTCTCCACGCCTTCAATAGTAGTTCCTGCCGGTGAAGACACCATGTCTTTGAGAGCACCCGGATGCATTCCTGTTTCAAGGATGAGGCGTGCGGAACCGAGTACCGTCTGTGCTGCCATTTTCATAGCGACAGGTCTCGTCAGTCCCTGCTTGACTCCTCCGTCCGCGAGAGCCTCGATGAACATCGCGACATAGGCCGGTCCGCCGCCGGAAAGTCCGCAGATCGCATCGATATCGTACTCCTTGACCCACTCGACGATCCCTATGGACTCATACAGATCTGTGGCGAACTGCTTTTCTTCGTCAGTGAAGTCTGTCTCCTTGACAAGTCCGAATGCCCCCTCAAATACCAGCGCCGGTGTATTCGGAAGCAGTCTAAGGATCCGCGGCTTTTTTCCGCTGATGGCCTTCTTCAGTCTCTCGATCGAGACACCTGCTACGATCGACATCATCGCTTTGCCGGCAAGAGCGTGCTTGCACATGCCCAGAGCCTCCTCCATCTGCTGAGGTTTGACAGCCAGCAGGATGATATCAGATTCAGCGCAGAGCGCCTCATCATCCGCGCAGATGTGCAGTCCGAGTTCTTCTGCCTCCTGATTCCTTACATCAAGAATGTCGTATACATTGACATCCTCTGCCTTGAGTGTCCCCTTCTTCAGAGCTCCTTTTACGATAGCTCCGCCCATGTTACCGAATCCGATCACCCCGAATTTCATTTTCTCAGTCTCCCTTCC
This sequence comes from Anaerovoracaceae bacterium, assembly GCA_045113935.1. Lineage (GTDB taxonomy): Bacteria > Bacillota > Clostridia > Peptostreptococcales > Anaerovoracaceae > Crickella. The sequence continues at coordinate 26,920 of JBGUJM010000101.1, read as the reverse complement.
TGTATGCTGAAATATAAAAGTGTCCTATACCGCGTCAGATCCGAAATCCGCCGGCGAAAATGCAAGCAGAGCATCAAAGGCTTCCTGTCCGAACAGGTCTGTATAGTCGCGCTCCGCTTTTCCGATTATGTCATGCGAGTCTTCCGGAAAATGCTTGCATATGGTATCTGTTATCGCGCAGTAGATGTGCGCCGTATGGAAAGCAAAATCCCTCATGGCACTCGTCCCGAGCTCTGCCTTTTTTTCAGAGATCTTCTGCTGATCCTCCGCGCTCAGAGGCAGACCCCAGTCAAAACGGCATACCTCTCCGCCCCAGCTCATCGCTGTCGTTACCGGAGTACATACCGCTCCGCAGCCGAATCCGTCTCCGAACCCTTCATATACTGCCGCATCCACGTTCACACAGTACTCCCGGCCATATTCAAGGATATCGTATTTCTTCCACGCCTCACACCATGCGCATTTACTGATATACGTGACCAGCGTCGGTTCGGTGGTGACGGTCCCGAACTCCATTTGTCCGGCATAATCAGGCTTCCATTCTCCGTAGGCCTGATTGGTCCACAGGCAAACCGGGTCGCCGTTAGCTCTGGCGCGCGCGGCCATTCTCGCCCCGCGTTCCCTGCCGTATCTCTTCATACCTTCCTGTATGACTTTGCGTCCTTCTTCTCCGTGCGCGAGTATTGTGTACTTGCTGAGGAAAGCGAACATCATCGCCTGATTCTCTATTTTCATTTCCTCACCTCTCCGGTTCCTATACATTATTTATACAGATGCCGCAGGACGTTTTTCCTGCCTGAATGCGAATACACCTCATGAAACAATTTTGTTCGATTCAGATCGCCAAATCAAGTGGGAACACAGATTTTTTTCCTTCTGATTGTCAGAAACAAGATATTGCTTGTTTACTATACAGTTTAGCAATATAATTATTAAATTGACTGGTATTAATGACAGGAGATTACAGAAGATGGAACAGAAAAACCGTGCATACACCGATTATGAATACAGGAACATCAAGCAGCGTGAGCGCGAGGTAATATCGCAGATGCTTGATGAACTCAAGAATTCCAAAGACCGCCGCTATCTTTTCAAGGACAAGCATGTGGTCACCGACATCAAGGACATGCTCAACTATTCGGCTGAGAACCATCCTGACGATCCGCTTTTCAAGCAGAAATACAGTCCTAAGCTGCCTTATCAGGAGATTTCGTTCAGGCGTGTTCTTGAAGATGTCAATGCGCTGGGCACATCCCTGCTCGCGCTGGGCCTCAAAGGCACTCACGTAGGAGTTATCGGAAGGAATTCATCGGAATGGGGAGAATCCTATCTTGCTGTGATAGGCGGTGTCGGAGTAGTAGTTCCGCTTGACAGAGAGCTCAATGAAGATGAGCTGCATCAGCTGACCATCAAGGGTGAATTATCTGCCGTGATCACGATCAATGACAAGTACTATGAGATGTTTAAGAACATCAAAGCTGCCGGCGATACACAGCTCAGATATATCATCAACGCAGACATGGATACGGATGAGTCCGAAGAAGACGGGCTCCTGTCATGGAAACTGCTGCGCGAGGAAGGACGCAAGAAGGTCTGGAGCGGCGACCGCAGCTATATCGATGCACGCGTTATCAATACAGATCTCGCGGCTATACTTTTCACTTCGGGAACAACAGGCGTCAGCAAAGGCGTTATGCTAAGCCACCGCAACCTCCTGCTCGATGCCATGCTCTGTCAGTCGATGTTCGAGTGCCATCCGGGAGATACGTGTTTCTCCGTACTTCCGATGCACCACGCATACGAATGCACCGCAACGTTCCTGACCTGCGTTTACAGCGGCGCCAGCATTGCATTCAGCCGCGGTCTCAAGTATCTGCGCAAGGATATCCTTGAGGCAAAGCCGACGATCATGCTTGCCGTACCGATCATCATCGAGAATTTCTACAACAGAATATACAGGAGTCTCAGAGATCAGGTCTCTGACAAGATCCTCCTCAAGCTGATCCTCGAGAAGACTGCAGAGAAACATATCCGCATCAAGCTTCCGCGCAAGGTCAGGGCACAGATCCGTGAAGTTTTCGGCGGAGAGCTCCGCGCCATCATCTCAGGCGGTGCCGCGATAGACTCCAAGATACTGGATTTCTTCTGCGATCTCGATATCAATGCCCTTCAGGGTTACGGACTCTCTGAGTGCTCACCGATCGTGGCACTGAATCCTGACAAGAAGAAATACATCAAAAACTCCAGCGCCGGCCATCTGCTGCCTTTCGTTGAGTGCAAGATCCTTGACAGAGACGAGAACGGCATCGGTGAGATCTGCTTCCGCGGCCCTGTGGTCATGATGGGTTACTATAAGGATCCGGAACGGACAGCCGAAGTGCTTGATGAAGAAGGCTGGTTCCACACCGGAGACCTTGGCTACCTCGACAGTGACAATTACGTATTCATTACCGGCCGCAAGAAAAACGTCATTATCGCGGCTAACGGCAAGAATGTCTTCCCGGAGGAACTCGAAGGGTATCTTCTTGACTGCCCGTACATCTCAGAATGCATGGTATGGGGCGGTGATACCGATCCTTCATCGCCGTGGAACGGTATTTGCGCGACAGTAAGGCTGGATGAGGAATCTCTCCGCGCAAAACTCGGTGAAGGCTATACTGACAAGCAGGCTGAGGCTCTGGTTGACGCTGAAGTCGACAAGATCAATGACAGCCATCCGAGATTCAAGAAGATCGCCCATGTCATCATAAGAAAACGTGAATTTGACAAGACTACAGCTCTCAAGATCCGCAGATTTGTCGAGGACAATAAGAGAGCATGATATCTGCAGCAGATATCCGGATATTATAAACGGTCCGGCCAGTCAACAACTGGTCAGGGCCGTTATATTTACCTTATGCTATTGATATTTTCTCAGCAGCTCGTATCTTCTGATCTTGCCTGTCATTGTGCGCGGCAGAGGTCTTCCGAATTCTTCAACGCGGGTCACATGCTGGGATTTCAGCATAGTCTTGTTATATTCTTCTACCGCCTCTTCGATCCTGTCCGTATCTGATCCTGCTCCGGCGACCACGATGATTTCCCCGTCTCTCTCTATAATGGCAATATCAGCCTCACCGCTCATCTCTGCCAGATCATGCTCATATTCAAGGCAGTTGATCTTAGTTCCATCGCTGAATATTATCAGATCCTTCTTACGGCCCTGCAGATGGAGCCGCCCCTTCTCGTCCATATATCCCAGATCGCCAGTGTATAAGACATATCCTTCTTCGGCTTCAGGCTGTCCCAGGTATCCTTTCATCATACATGGAGTCGTTACAGTGACCTCTCCGTCAAATTCAATGCGGATATCTGCCCCCGGACACGGGTACATAGCCTCAGGCTCGTCATCATCCATACTCAGCGCGATGCCGCTCGAAGTCTCAGTCAGTCCGTATCCGAAATGCACTTCGATCCCCCGGTCTCTGAGTGCCTGCCCGACTTCCGCCGAACATGGAGCTCCGCCTACTACAACCTGTCTGAGTTCAGGATTGACAGCATCGTTGTTCAGCAGGGCCTCTGCCATAGAAGGTACTGCCGGAATTATCGTAGGTCTGAAACGCATTACAGCAGACTTGATATCTCTCTCATCACCGCACAGGCATACCCTGCCCTCGTAAGCCAGACCCCACAGCAGTCCGCACACGAACCCATAGACCTGTGAAAGCGGAAGCATTCCAAGTATTCTGTCGTATTCAGTGTGCGCAAGCATGCTCTGCCCGGACCAAGCGCTGTAGCACATGGTCTTTGAAGTGAGTCTCACGACCTTGCTTCTGTTCGTTGTGCCCGAAGTGAAAAACAGCATTTCACCGTCTCCGGCGTGGTCCGTAATATCACAGATAAACTTATCAGCACCTGCAGCGGCTTCCCGGAGGACTTTTTCCGGCATCATCGGATCAGACATCAGTATGCATCTGCACGCAACTGCCGAAGCGAAGATCTCGATAACGGAATCCGGGTCGCGAGTCGCATATACGATATCCGTTCCGCTGCCTTTTTCGCTCAGCTCACCGGCACGCCTGAATATCCTCTCCGCCAGTTCAGCATAACTCATGCTTCCTGTACTGCCATCTTTGCAGATATATTCCAGAGCGGTTCCCTCTCTGCGGGCAAATTCTCCAGTCAGTTCAGTGAAAGAATTATATCGTTTCATAGTATTACCTCGGTCATCATATTGTGGGGTATGTGTTTCCGGTGTATTTTGATGGTTACCTATCACAATAATATATTTTTATGTAAGGGTCAATAATTATCCGGATTATTTATAGTTCAAAGAATCATCCTGCTTTCCGCCGCCGGCAGTTTATAAGGCATATAAAAACGGTTCAGGTATGAAAACCTGAACCGCTTTCTGACACTACAGCATGATCTCGCTCTTTTCTTTGCCTTCCGCTATCATCCTGTTGAGGATCGATGCCGGCTTCTGCAGGATCATGCCGGATACGGCTGCGCCTATGACGAACAGGCACAGCGTTCCCATGCATTTTGCGTAAGTGTGATCATAAGTGCCCGCGATGCACTCGCGCATCGCATCCATCGCATACCTGAACGGCATTACAGGATAGAGGATCCGGAATATGCGCGGCAGGACCTCTACAGGGTATGTACCGCCGGAACCTGCTACCTGGAGCACAAGTATGATCACGCCGGCTCCGAGACCTATATTCTCAAGAGCGAATACCAGAGCATAGTTGATCATCGTGAATGTGATACCATTCATGCATGCCTGCAGTACGAAGAGCAGCGGGTGTTCACATTGAATGCCCACATACAGCAGGTCGCCCAGAGATACGATCAGTGCCTGCGCAAGTCCTACGAAGAGATAGAGTCCGTATCTGCCGAAAAAGTGCTCATGCAGCTTCAGGGGCGGCAGATCTTCACGCTTCTTCACGCTCGTCCTGATCAGGACAGCAGTCAGCAGAGCACCGACCCACTGAGCAAGCACTGTATAGAACGGAGCCATTGCCGACCCATAAGTCTCTATCGGATATATGACCTCTGTCTTCATCCGTACAGGAGAAGACAGATACTCCGCGACAGATGCCTCATCATTCGCCAGAATGTCTTCAACATCGCCAATGGTTCTGTTGCCTGCCACTCTGTCAAATATCTCAGCCATGGTATCTACACCGTTACGCATATAGCCAAGTGATGTCTCCGTAGAACCGAGACTGTTCTGGAGTTTTGTGAGAGCTTGACTGTATCCTCCAAGGACACCGTCAAGGTTGCCGATATCCGAGTCCATTCCGGCAACTGCCTTGCGCACATTGGAGAGTGAAGTCCGCGCTTCAGAGATCGCCTTCTGCAGATCGGCATCAAGTCCGGCGATCTTTTTCTCGTCGATCGCTCCGATGTGTTTTCTGAGGGCATCGATGTCTTCACTGATTTTTATTATCTCTTCTCTCTGCTTGTCCCAGGTGCTCTCATCTGCCTGTTCGATCTGTTCCATCCTGGATTCAATGTCGCCGAGTTTCTGTGCCGTCTCACCGAACTGATCCGCCAGAACGGTATAGCCGAGATCGTTCAGATACTTCTCAATTCTCTCAGCCGACTGCCTCAATCTTCTGACCTGATCTTTGTGGCCTGCCAGCTTTTTTTCTACATATTCATTATATGACTGCAGATCCAGAGCGGCACTGGTGAGTTCTTCATTGATTCCCGCCAGATCACTGTCAAGGGTACTCTTCTCCTGAGCAAGCTTTTTCGCCGCGGAATCATTGACCGCGGAACTTTCCGGCATACCGGAAGCTGCCGAGTCTATGACTTTTTCTGAGCCTTCTACCGTTATTTCCGCGCTTCCGAGCAGCTGATCCGACACCTCGATCAGACTGTCCGCAGAGTCTGCCAGACCCTGAGCGGCATTGAGCATGACTTCGCAGTCTTCCAGCCTCGCTGAAAGTATATCCATTTTATAACCGAGATCTGCGAAAACTTTCTGAGGATCATATCCGCTCGCATTCATCACCGAAGCGGCGTCTGACACGTATTTTGCCAGAGTCTCAACAAAAGTGGCGTTGACCTGCTCCTGTACAGCAGTCTTAGCCTTGCCCGTTATCTTCGGCGCTATAGCGTTCTTCTTTTCGTTCTCATAGTAAATGAGCTGAGGGTTCTCAGGGCTTCCGCTTACAAAGCTCATAACGTCCATGCTGAAATCATCCGGTACGATCAGAGCCGCATAGTAGTCTCCCGCACGGACTCCTTCTATCGCCTCGTCACTGCTGTCGACAAAGCGCCAGCCTATGTCATTGTTTGCCTTGAGCGCTTCGATGATCTTGTCTCCTACATTGATATCGAGGCCGAGGAGCTCCGCGCCTTCATCTTCACTTGTGACTGCAACAAGGATCCTTCCGGTCGCGTCTGAATCATACGGTGCCCAGTTGGAGAATATGTTGAACCACGCGTAGAGACAAGGTATTATGCACAGTCCCATGATCGTGATTATTGCAACGACACTTGAAGTCATGCGGCCGGCATCGTGACGGATAATATTGAGGATGTTTTTCATTCCGCATCCTCCTTTCCGTCCGCTTCGGACTTTGTTTCCGCTGAAGCGCCCTGCTTCTCTGACTGCCTCTCCGCCCGTTTTTCAGCCAGTCTCTCTCTGATTCTGTCCTGCAGATCCGGACGGGGCAGCAATCCGTCAAACTCCGCCTCCGTATCTGTTACTTCCCGCAGTGTGTTTTCAATGGAGTTATCCAGATACTCGATGCTGATAAGATAAGCGGACAGCGCAAACATTATAATGATCCATATGATCAGGAATACGATCTTGTCACTTTCAGTCATCCACAGGATAAAACCAAGAACAAACGGCAGCACAACAAGCGCAATAAGCCCGCGTCTGATGCGCCTTTTATTGCTCTCATGCAGCTGCTCACCCCGCTCACGGAGCTGGCTGTACAGGCCCTCATATCTGTTCTCATTTCTGTTTGCAGTCATCAGAGCACCTCCGTTTCTTCCAGTTTTTCGGATACGAACTTAGTCATACCGATGAAAGGACGGCGTACTACCAGTCCGATGACAGCTCCGATGGCACCGAATACCAGCAGTCCTGCGAGATACAGATAAAAATCGCTTTTGTACATACCGCAGAGCGCCTCACGCATCGCGTTGATGGCATACGGGAACGGGAAGAACCGGTAGATCTTACTGAATATTACAGGAAGTATCTCTATCGGGTATGACCCGCTGGATCCCGCGATCTGAACGACCATGACAACAACAACAATGGCTTTACCTATATCACCGAATGCCAGTGTCAGGGCATAGATGAGCAATACGAACACCAGACTCGTTACCGCGGCAGAGAACCACATGAGCCATGGATGAACAGGCTGGCAGTCAAGCAGGAATATATCTCCCGCTACTATTACGGCTGCCTGTATCTGTCCGATCAGGAAGAATATGAGGAATCTTCCGAAGAAATACCGGGCTTCACTGAGACCGGGGAACTTTTTTCTGTCGACATTGGTCCTGAGTATGGAAACAAGTATTACACCGCCTACCCATACCGCCAGAACTGAATAAAACGGTGCCATTGCAGCTCCGTATGAAGCAACCTGGTAGATCTCCTCAGTATGTACATCAACAAGTGATGAGAAGAATCTTCCGTACAGACTTGAGTCACCGCCGAGAAGATCGAGCAGTACATCCATGCGGTCATCTTCTTCAGCAGCATTTACTTTGTCTATGATATCTCCTATATTGTCGCTCGCCGATCTGAAGACTTTCTGAAGCTGGAAGAGCGCGCTGTCCATGCTGTCCACTGAATCGGAAGCCGCATCCAGCACAGGATCGACATTATCGAGCATACCGGATACAGAGTCGACAAACGGGCCGAGCATATCCAGAGTCTTGTCCATATTGTCCAGCATGGCATCGAAACCCGGCCTCAATGTATCGTTCTGCAGAGCGCGTACTGCATCCATCGCGGCCAGCATCTCCCCGATCTTTTCCGGAGCGTTTTCTAGTTTGTCCATTTTGTCCATGATATCCTTCATCTGGCCGATCATAGTGTCGATCGTGGTCAGCAGCGTATCCGCGCCGGAAATACTGCCGTCATCAGGAAGCATGGCTCTGAAGTTCTCCAGTTCAGTGAGTATATCGCTGATATGGTCTCTGGCGGCCTGCGCGTCTTCAGGACTTACCGGATTGGCTCCGTCCATAGCCTTGAGGACAGTTTCGAGTTTGTCCAGTTTTGTATCCAGTCCGTCAAGCCTCTTGTCGACCGCTTTTCTCAGTGAACTGATCGTTGTGCGCGCATTGGCAAGATCCTTCTGCGCCTTGGCGAGATCCTTCTTGTTCCCCGCTCTCGCATTTGCAAGATTCTTTTTTGAGCTGCTGATCGACTTTTTGACCGCGGCACTGTTGCCGGTAAAAGCATCTATGGATCTGTCATAGGAATCCAAGGTGTTTCTGAACTGATTCAGCTGGGCAATCAGAGAATCTACTGTCTCTTCCGTGTCGGACTCAATATCGCCCGATGCTTTGCCCGTCTCCTCGAATACTACATCAAACACCGTCTCGAGATATTTGGTATTGATTTTCTCCTGAAGGGTTTCCGCGGCTGTCTCCGTGATCTTGGACGCCACGGCATTTTTCTTGGCGTTCTCGTAGAAAGTGAGAGGCTCTTTATCATCAAGAAGCGCCTGCTCGAAATGATACATATTGTATGTAAAATTATCTTCGAAGATTATCGCAGCATAATACTCTCCCGATCTGACTCCCGCAACAGCCTCATCAGGCGTTTTAGGAAACTGCCAGCCGATACTGTCGCTCTCCCTGAGTTCTTCGAATACTTCGTCCGCCATATTGACATGTCTGCCGTCGTCAAGCGTGATTCCCGGATCATTGGAGGCAACCGCGATCCTGATGTTTCCCGTGTTGACATACGGATTGCCGTTAGCATAAATATTGACCCAGGCATACAAAGCGGGCAGTATGCTGATAGCAATAATAATGGCCACAGCAAAGAACTGCCTTGATACCGATCTTATGTCGTTTGCGAAAATCCTGAAAATATCTTTCATAAAGCTATTTTTATGACTGTTAGTCAGAAACTTTAATATTATACCCCTTTTGCATTATTTTGTAAATCACAAGGCACCTTATTTCCTCATTATCCGGTTTGATTCACACTATGCCGCATGATAATATTTCTGTGTGAAAACCAATAAGAACAGGAGCGGATAACATGCTTGAATATGTTAAAAGAAAAGGAACCGGCTGCAGCAAGTGGGACGGTCTTGATTCAACTTTCGGCGCTGACGGGCTGCTTCCTCTGTGGGTAGCAGACATGGACTTCAGTGTCGACAGCCACATTAAGAAAGCGCTCACCGATTACGTGGATGCCGGTGTATATGGCTATCCGGTAGTGTCTGACGGCTATTATGAAACTTTTATCGACTGGGAAAAGACAGAGCACGGACTCACCGTGGACCGCGAATGGATCCGGTATTCACCCGGTGTTGTTTCGGGATTCAATTTTGCCGTACAGGTGCTGACAGAGCCGGGCGACACGGTGATCGTTACCACGCCGGTCTACTACCCGTTTCTCCATGCAGTCGAGAATAATGACAGGAAGCTCATTTGCTCAGAACTTGTGAATGACAACTGCCGGTATTATATAGATTTTGAGGAGTTTGAGCGTCTCATTGAGGTAAACAACGTTAAGGCATTCCTCCTCTGTTCTCCTCACAATCCTGTCAGCCGCGTCTGGACGGCAGGAGAACTGAGACATATCCTGGATATATGCAGGAAGCACGATGTCGCTGTCATTTCCGATGAGATCCATCACGACCTGACCTTTGATGGCGCAGAGCACGTCCCTACACTGAGTGTCGCAGAGGAAACTGACCGCATCATAATGCTCACGGCCGCATCCAAGACGTTCAACATCGCCGCGCTCAAGAATTCCTTCGTTGTAATAAAGGATCCTGAGCTGAGAGACGCGTGGGATAGATTCATGACAGGTCTCAGGATCGGCTGGGGAAATCCGCTCGGATACATTGCCTGTGAGGCGGCGTACCGGTACGGGAGGTCCTGGCTCTCAGAAGTAAAAGATGTGATATGGAATAATTATAAATACATCTGCAATGAGTTCTCAGAGCATCTCCCGGAGGTGCGTATGACACCGCTTGAAGCGACCTACCTCGCGTGGGCGGACTTCAGCGCTTATCTTACACCGGAAGAAGTCCAGCCATTCATGCAAGACAAGTGCCGTCTCGCATTCGACTATGGTTCATGGTTCGGCGGGAACCGGAGCGGTTCATTTATAAGGATCAATCTGGCAACTTCGCGCGGGAACATAGAAGAGGCCGTCGGAAGGATCGTATCCGCTCTGATTTAGGCGAACAGCAGGCCGGTTCTTACGGGACAAATACAACATTTGCGCCAGATATTTTGTATTTTTTTACAAAATACAATTTATTTTTTGTATCCTGTTGACAAGTTAACTCTAAGATTATATTTTTGATATTGGTATATTAATACGAAAAAACTCTGGTTTAATGGGAGGAGAAAAATGACAAACATTGAAATGATCCGTGCTTACGGACACGAACAGGTAGCTTATTTCAACAATGAGAAAGCAGGTCTCAAAGCTATCATCGCCCTGCATAATACGAACCTCGGCCCTGCAGTAGGCGGCTGCCGCCTGTGGCCTTATGAAAGTGAAGAAGCCGCTCTGTTTGACGTTCTGCGTCTGTCACGCGGTATGAGCCACAAGAATGCAGCAGCAGGCATGCCTCTCGGAGGCGCCAAGGGAGTTATCATCGCTCATCCTTCCCAGAAGACAGAAGCTATGTTCGAGGCATTCGGCGAAGCTGTCAATACATTCATGGGCAAATACTACACGGCAGAAGATGTCAACACAGATACCAAGGATGCTGATTACATGCTCCGCACAACTGAGTATGTCGTCGGCCGCGCTGATGTTTCCGGCGACCCATCACCATTCACAGCTATCGGTGTATTCGACGGTATCCGCGCAGTAGCTCAGTTCATGAACGGTTCTGACAGCCTGGAAGGAATGACCATAGCGGTTCAGGGTCTCGGCAAGGTAGGTATGGATGTTGCCAAGAAGCTCCATGCTGCAGGCGCAAAGCTGATCGTATGCAACAACTCCAACCGCGAGGCTATGAAGTATGCAGTTGAAGAACTCGGAGCTACTGAGGTCGGCAGAGATGAGATCTACGGCGTTGAGTGCGATATTTTCTCACCATGCGCTCTCGGAGCAGTCGTCAATCCTAAGACGATCCCTCAGTTCAAGTGCAAAGCTATCGCAGGCGCTGCCAACAATGTCATCTATGATGATGCATCCGGTGAAGCACTCAAGGCGCGCGGCATCCTCTATGCTCCTGACTTTATCATCAACGGTGGCGGAGTTATCAATGCCGGTCAGGAGGCATTCACAACATATGATGAGGAAAACGTACTCAAGCAGGTACACAACATCTACAATGTTGTATACAGAATGCTCGAAGAGTCCAAGGCTACAGGAGTTCCTGAAGGCGTCATCGCAACAAACTTTGCAGAAAACCGTATTAAAAACGGTCTCGACGCATAGCCGCAGGATTAACGCAAAAAAAGAGTGTGACAGAGAAAACCTCTGTCACACTTTTTCTTATATATCAGCCGAGAAGCTTGTCAGAGAACTTAGCCTTGATAGCTTTCTTAGCAGGGATCTGCATCTCCTCACCTGTATGAGGATTGCGGCCTGTTCTTGCGGCCTGTTCCTTGACCTCTACCTTGAGAACGCCAGGGATAACGACCTTTTCGCCTGCCTTTACAGCGTCAGCGATAACTGCGTGATAAGCGTCAACAGCTGCTGCCGCGTCTTTCTTGCTGAAACCAGTCTTCTCTGCAAACTTTTCTACGAATTCTGCCTTAGTCATAGTGATGTCTCCTTTTCATTTCAGTAATAACTTATTACACTTTAAGGTGCATACTGATTCTCAGCACGCACTGCACCTTGCCAAGTATACGCCATTGGGAAGGAAAAATCCAGCCCTTGCCTCTTTGCACTGTTTTCTGCTCCTATTTCGTTACGGCAACCCAGCACACAGGATCCGACAGCTTTTCAAGCTCATCAACTGTCAGTTCCACCACAGAGTCCTCTCCGCCTATTCCCGGGAATACGGTCTCCTTCATATGCTTCCTTATCGATACGTCAAGATAAAGTCTGGCAGTATCCTTAAGGCAAAACGGGTTGATCGTTCCCGCGACATGACCGATGAGATCTTCTGTCCTGTCTGCCGGAAGCATGCTCGGACGGAAACCGAATACATCCCGGAATCTGGCATTATCAACACGGGAATTCCCGGACGCTATTATGACTATTGCCGTGCCGTTCTTCCCCTTGAAAGCCAGACCCTTGCAGATCCTATCAACATCGACTTCCAGTGCCAGAGCAGTGCTCTCCGCCGTGATATCCGTATTTTTGAAATCTATGATGCGGTCCGCCATCCCCTTGCTGCTGAGATATTCACGGCCCCTCTCTTCTGCTTCAAACATTGAATACTCCTTCTGTTATGACCGCTTCTATCTTACCACAAACAGCTGTGTTCAGGATCATAATCACATTCAGTTCTCTGTCCTTGCTATGATCTCATTCTGCGTTACCGGACTCAGAGCAGTAAAGTACGCGCTGAATCCCGACACTCTTACAATAAGATCTCCATGCTGTTCAGGGTTTTTCTGTGCATCCAGAAGGGTCTCTCTGGATACAGCGCTCACCTGTATCTCCATGCCGCCCTTGCGGTAGTAAGTCTCTATAAGAGATCTGAGGGCTTTTGCGCCGGTCTCTCCGGCTATTACAGCAGGAGTGAACTTTATATCGAGCACCATTCCGTTTCCGGACCGTCTCATCGGGAATCTGGTCACGGAATTGATCATGGCTGTCGGGCCGCTTATATCCATGCCCTGTGCCGCGCCGCTGGAATTGCACAAAGCCACACCGGCCATACGTCCGTCATGTGTCGCTCCGGTCATCATACCGAGACCCGAGTGATCCTCGACAGAATACATCCCGAGTCTGAAGGTGCCGCCTGTGTATGTAGGATACCCGGCAACTGTATCTGCAGCCAGTTCTGCAATGCGGGCAGCGAGCTCGTCAGGAGTCCTCTTATCGTTACCGAACTTTTCGGCTCTGCTTACCGCGTATTTTCTCAGATCTTCATAACCTTCAAAATCCGCGTTAACAGCTTCTGTATACTCCGCCAGCGTTGCTGCCCCTCCGTCAAAGACCACACTTTTAATAGCGGTCAGCGCGTCCGCAGCGTTGGCAACGCCACACATATTAAAGCCGGTATGATCGTATCTGGCTCCGCCGTTGTTGATATCTTTCTTCGCTGCGATACATTCCTCAGTCAGAACGGAAATGCACGGCAGCGGATACTTCACCGCATACAGATGCTGAAGATGTATGAGACAGCGGATCATCTTTTCAAACCAGTATCTGAGTTCATCGAAGAAGAGTTCTTTCAGCTGTTCAAAACTCTCAACATTCTCAGGCTCCACGATGTTTTTCATGCAGTAGACTCTCCCGGTCTCCACATCTCTTCCCTTATTCAGGAGCAGTTTAAGGATCCTCGGAATATTCAGTCTGAATAACTCTGTATAACCGTTTTCTTTGCCGGAAACGACCGGCTCCACGCAGCCGACGAACGCATAGTCCCATACATCCTCTTCACGAACACCCGCATCCTTGAGCGCGCTCATATAGCACGGATCATACATCATTGCCGGGAACCCCATGCCCTCTCTGATCAGTCTCAGGACAGCGTTCCAGGTCTCGTCATCTATATCTTCAGGCCACCTGAAAGCTATTGACGGCTGGTCGACTTTGAGCCGGGCAGCCGTATCCAGGCACATGCGCGTCAGCTCGTTGCAGGCATTCTTTCCATCCGGGCCGCAGCCGCCCACGGCAAGATTCTGGTAAGCTTTTCTGTATCCGCTGACCTTGAGCCACATCGCGTCTATAAGATCCGCGGCCTCATCCTGTGTGATTGTTCCATTCTTCAGATCTCTTACATAATATGGATACAGATACTGATCGACTCGTCCAAGAGACACTGCAGACGGCACATTCTCGCAGTACATCATTTCATGTACGAGATACACAAGCTGGATCGCCTCATAAAAGGATCCGGCAGGTTCTGCCGCGATATGGTCCAGTGCGTCACGCATCCTGCCGAGTACCCCTGCCCGTTCCATGACCGGCCCTGCGGCATCCGGATCCGCATGATCATTCCGCAAAACTTTCAGAAGCCTTTCAGCCTCATCACGGTACCTTCTTATATACATGCTGCATGCATCGATTGCTATGATAAAAGATCTGACAACAGCCTTTTCTTCTTCTGTGCAACAGCTTCTGAGCGATTCTTCGGCTTCCGCTCTCAGTCCGGACCAGCCCTTGCTCAGAAGTCTGGCATAGGAAGGGAGCACATGTCCGGAATGCCAGTGCTTGATCAGACCGTTTTCCGCTCCGTAAGCGAATTCCTCCAGCTCGGCAGCGTCATGCTCATCAGCGAAGCCGGATTCGATGATTTCCTTTACTTCGCGGTATACGTCCATATTCAGTGAAGGGCGGTCAGCAGGATCAAAATCGCCGGAAACGCTCATCGGAAAATTCACATTATAAGTATACCTGAACAGAAAACCAGCCAGGATGTCATCATCCTGTATTACGATCCTTCTGCGCTGCAGCGCTTTTTCAAATCCGTGAGCGAACTGTATGCACACCGGACTCTCACTGTATTGTTCAACAGCCTCTGCATATGCTTCATCTATCAGATATACGTTTTCAGTGCGGGCTATGGCCGCTCTGCTTTTTTTGAGTCTGGATATCCTTTCGCCGGTACGGACATTATTGATTACTGAACCCGCGTCATACATTTACAGCATCTCCTCGCATTCTTACGACTCCAGAGCTTTATCAAAGGCTGTCTTCACCCCTTCTCTGACAGTCTCATACGGCATGAAAAGCGCCGCCTCGAAAATCTTTTCCCTGCCGATAAACAGGCTTGGCACCGACCAGTAATCATAATTCTCTATGATCTCAGGGTGCTCATCCTCATTGATCATCTCGATTTCAACAGATCTGTATTCCGGGTTTTCTTCTCTGAGTTCCTCTATTGCCTTTCTGGCAAAATCACAGTATCTGCACTCATCGATATGGAACATCGTTATCTTCTGCATATGGGCCTCCTTATCGTTTCCGTTCAACCTGCGGCCATTCTCAGTCTCCGGTACTATCAGCATATCAGATACTATCATTCCCGCTCCCGCTGCGTTCAATGAGCTGGCTGCCGGCTTCCGGCATCAGCTCTTCACTGATGATACCCAGCATTTCTCTGAATTTTTCTACATCTTCGGGTGAAAACCGTTCTTCTATCCGATCACATACGAGATGGATATAGTCAAATATGACCCCATATTCATCCCGGTATCTGTTGGTTGCTTCTACACGGAATTCCCGCTTGTCCTGATCATTTCGAGTACGCCTTATGTACCCTCTTTCCTCAAGCTTGTTCAGACGATATGCCGTATTGGATGCTGAAAGCTTGGCATATCTTGAAAACTCCGCTACTGTCGGAGCGCCGAGAGCGATGATGATCTCCATATATATCACTTCCTGCAGGCTCAGATCGCCGGGCATACTGCGGCCGCGTTCTTTCAGAGCGCGGTCATACAGCATCAGCTTGAATTTGTCATACATGGTATTGAAATGTCTTTCCAGATCTCTCATAAAAATGCCCCTGTTCTGAAGTCTTCGCAGATGATTCTATCTGGTGCTTGCCTTCTCTTCGTATCTCTTGACCTTTCCGGTCGTGGTTTTGGCCATCTCTTCCGTCTGCAGGATAAGTCTGTGTATATGCTTGTATTTTGGCATATTACTGTTCAGGTGGTCAATATCCCGCTCAACTGTTTCGCGGACCTGCTCGTCTGTAGCGGCATTGTATTTGTCTTTCATGATATCTGCATCGTAAACGATTTTGGCGACCAGAACCTCGTCCTTGTCGTCCGCGCCTTCGCGCCTGACTTCCCCGAAGACAATATTCTCTTTTACATAAGGGAGTTCAGCTATTATTGTCTCGATCTCTTCCGGATAAACATTTTTCCCGTTCTTGAGTACGATGACGTTCTTGGACCTTCCGGTGATGTGTATATATCCTTTTTTGTCAAGGAATGCCAGATCTCCCGTATACAGCCATCCGTCTTTCAGTACTTTTGCGGTCTCCGCTTCGTCCTGATAATATCCCATCATAACACTCGGAGAGCGCACAATTATCTCTCCCACGCCCTCTTCATTCGGATTGGCGATCTGCACATCCATGCCCGGGGTTCCCAGTCCGATCGAGCCCGGCGAACGGTTGAACAGATTCTCAGCTGCTATGACCGGTGCGGATTCTGTCATGCCGTACCCCTGAACAACTTCTACACCAAGATCCTCATAACCGCGGATCACAGCGCTGTCCAGCGCGGACGCACCGCTGACTACCATCCGCAGGCTTCCACCAAGCTCATTCAGCACGTCTTTGAACAGTTTTCGTCTGACATCGATCCCGACTTTCCTGAGCATGCGGGATAGCCTGACGCCCCTTTCAAATGTCTTCTCTTTGCCCTTTTTGCGGATACCGGCCATGATTTTTTTATACATAGCTTCCATCAGAAGCGGGACGCCGATGAATACAGAAACGTGATATTCCACGAAATTCTTCTGCAAATATTTAAGTCCGTCACAGAAAACAGTGGTCACTCCGCATGAATACATAAGAAGCTGTCCTGTTGCTCCGAATGTGTGGTGATATGGAAGCAGAGCTATATTCACATCTCCGTGTCTGACGTCTTCAACCTGTTTGAGGCTGTAAACGTTGAACATTATGTTCCTCTGATTCAGCATAACAGCCTTGGCAGCACTGGTCGTGCCCGAGGTAAAAATGAGATTGGAGAGCGCCTCCCGGTTGACCGTAAGCGCGTCGAATGCCGTGCTGCCTGCCGCAATCTTTTCCCCTCCCTTCTCAAGAAGGTCACTGAAACTGAGATATGACTCTCCATCGTCCATGCAGATATAAGAGGAGACCGCAGTCGGTGCCGACATAGGGTCTGCCGCCTCTCTTCGAAGCTGTTCCGCAAGGGAGGCGTGTCTTTTGTCAAATATCAGCACGTTACAGCCGCTCTTCTGTATGGATGTTTTGAGTTCAGTATAAGGGAGGCCTTTATCAAGCGGCACACATATACCCAGTCCGCTCATGGCTGCCAGATACGCAAGCTGCCAGTGATAAGAATTTTCTCCTATGATAGCGATCCTGCCATGGCTGATACCTGCTGCCATCATGCCGGCGCCCAGCCTGCGGACATCTTCTCTCAGTTCTTTATATGATATAGTTCTGTAAACCGGCTCAGCTTTGCGTCCGGCAGGCTTTTCTTTCAGTATGAAAGCCGCATCATCTCCGTAAGTCTCTGCCGCATAGTCAAGCAGCGCGCGTACATTTTCATGTTCTTCCGCCGGATACACCGGCTTCAGCTGTTTCACCTGTATATTTTCACTCATTATTATGTTCCTTTCAATCCACTCAGAGTTTTACAGGGAGATAGTATAATCCGCTCGCAATTTTATTTCAATATTTTTAGTTAAAATTTTTGAAGTATTCTGGAGACAGGGGGAGACAGGGGACGGTTCTCTGTCTCCTTCAGGAAAATTGTCAGTGTAATCCCCGAAAACTGCCGGCCGCCCGGATACAGCGCGGCAAAGATTACCTTCACACGGCGCCAAATGTGGTATATTTTATGTGTAGCAGTATATAGTGACAGCATTGGATATGCTGCGGGTAACCGAAGGGAGCAACAGTATGGCATCAAAGGTATATTTTACAAAAAATGTAACACCTGAAAACATTATCAAGCTGTACGACAGGCTCGGAGTGAAGCTGGACGGCAAAACCGCGATCAAAGTTCATTCCGGAGAGGAAGGCAATCAGAACTATCTGCATCCTGAATTCTGGAAGCCAGTAGCTGACTATGTAGGCGGAACTGTCGTGGAATGCAATACGGCATATTCCGGCAAGAGGAACAGCTCATATAAGCATGTAAAACTTCTTGAAAGACATGGATGGAATAAATATTTCACAGTGGATCTGATGGACCGATACGGTCCGGATATCGAGATTCCGGTCAGGAACGGAAAACATCTTGAAAAAGACATAATGGGAAAGCATTTCCTGAGATATGACTCGATGCTGGTGCTCTCGCATTTCAAGGGGCACCCGATGGGCGGATACGGCGGAGCGCTCAAGCAGCTGTCTATAGGCTGTGCTTCCACCGCCGGCAAAGTATATATCCATTCGGCCGGTAAATATCATGAGGCAAAAGATCAGGATGTGGTATGGTCTGATCTGCCGCCGCAGGATGATTTCCTTGAATCCATGGCGGAAGCCGCCAGTGCTGTAGTGGATCACTTTAGCGGTAAGATCGTATATGTAAATGTAATGGCAAACATGTCTGTTGACTGCGACTGCTGCGAAGTTGCCGAGGATCCGTGTCTGAAAGATATGGGCATACTGGTTTCTGCAGATCCTGTAGCAATAGACAGAGCGTGTATCGATCTGGTCATGAAATCAGATGACCCGGGCAGGGATCACTTCATGGAAAGAGTGACCTCAAGAAATGGTGAGCATACCATTGACGTTGGAGCTGAGCTCGGAATCGGATCAAAAGAATACGAACTAATTGAACTATAAGCTCTTTATCCCGGGAGAATAATGCTCTCAGGAATTACCAGGCACAACAATTGCCGGCCTGTTTTATGCTACTGGTATCCGGCAGCAAACAGGCCGGCTTTATTATGGTCTCTGACAGTAAGAAATCCGGGAAGGAGACAGAGAACCGTCCCCTGTCTCCTAGATGAGGAACTCTTCTTTTACCGCCCGTTTCATCGTCCACATACGGACAAATGCATCTCCTTCGACCTGACAGAAATGTTCCCGCTCCGTCGGGAAAACGCGTGAGGTAAATACTGCTTCTCCGTCATTCACGAATATCTCCACTGAGCTGCTGTCAATAAAGATGCGAAGGTGATAGAGTCCTTCTTCAAGAGGACGTTTCCTGACCTCCCCTTCGTTCAGGTTAAAGCGGGTATCCATCTTACCGCGGTAAACCGTTATTTCTTTCTGTTCTTCATCGCAGCTGATAGTGAGGCCTCCGCTTCCGTCTGCTTTCGCAAAGAGAGACAGATAGAAAGCTCCCGGCCGTACATCCAGTTCGATTTCTGCCGCCTTCGGAAGAGCAAACACTCCCTGATCGTCCGGTTGTGTCGATAGCCGCTCATCGCGGAGTTTCTTCAGTTCCGGAAGAGGCTGCTGAACCAGACGTCGTTTCCGTACGGTCAGTTCCCGCGGCAGGGTCAGGCATCCCGACCAGTCCTCTTCATCCGTCGGATAAGACAGGTCAGGGACTCCCATCCAGGCGATCAGAATTGCTTTATCAGGCTCCTGCAGATTGTTGGCGCATGCTGCTGCATAGGAATCAAACCCGAAATCCAGCACGTGAAAATGTCCTTCCGGCGTAAATGTCAGTGTCTCCCAGTCCATATTTCCAAGGATATATCCATTATGATTCTGGCTTCCTCCCCGTCCCGGAATAGTCAGATGCTGCGGACAGAACAGCAGCACGTCCCGGCCGCCCAGACGCTCGATAGACGGGCATTCCCACATGTCTCCGAAGTTTTCATATCCGGGTACCTTCAGTTCGCCGGCAAATGTCCATCCATGCTGCAGATCTTCAGATGAATAGATCAGTGCGCATCCCCGTTTGTCTTTCGTCTGCGCTCCGATGATCATGTAGTAACGGTCGCTTCCCGGCAGACAGATGATCTTCGGATCCCTCTGATGCTCCGTGTAATCCGGATTGGCGCCGAACAGCGGAAGCGGATATTTTTCCGGCCAGCCGCCACGCCCAAGCCTGGCGAGGCAGGTATATGCTTTCCGGGTCCAGTCCTCGTCGCGGTGGTTACCGGTATAGTACAGATACATTTTATCGCCGATCGGCATTGCGGAACCGGAATAGACGCCTTTGTTGTCATATCCGTCATTCTGATCCGGCAGCAGGCAGACTCCGAGATTCTTCCATGTCACAAGATCCTTGGAAACAATATGATACCAGTGTTTCAGACCATGCACAGCGCCCCAGGGACACCATTGATAGAACAAATGCCACTGATTTTCATACCAGACAAATCCATTCGGATCATTCATCAAGCCTGTTACCGCCTGAATATGGTAGGTCTGCCGATAAGCAGAAGCGGAGATTTTACTGTAAAGTTCCAGGAGTTCCTGCGGATCCTTCAGGTACCTGTACTTCTCCTCTCTGGTCCATTCTTTCATATATTATTCCTCCAGATAGTATTTGCTGATAAAAACTCATGCTGCGCTTTTCTGAAATCAAAATATGAGATACCGTTTGCGTCATTGATCACATTTCCGTTTCTGTAACCCTTCGCTTATATGATACTATACACTTTCGCAAAAACTAACTATTATTGTACAAATAATTGGCAGACAGTATAGGAGGACAAGGGGACGGTGCTCTGTCTCCTGTTGGTATGCAATGAAAAAGGAGACCGAACCGTCTCCTCTCCCCTGTTATTGCATCTTATTCTTTATTGCTTTCTTTTCAGCTCCGTCAGCTTACCGTTAGTGTCTGTAAAAAAGATGCTGTCTCCGGTCCTGATTTCTCCATCTGCATCCAGATACGGGGTATCCAGCCGGTCAAAGAAGACTTCCGGGAGCTGCTTATTCTGTCCGCCTGTGGACCGCATGCCTTTAATAGTGCTGATAGCAATCCCTCCGAAAGCGGCTATGTACAGCCACAGGAAGAAAAACGCGAGAAGAAATGTCTTATCCGTTTCCCCTCTTTGCACCTGCCTGATATAGAGAATCAGAAGCAGGATGTCGAGTACAATTCCGCCGATAGCCAGGATCGAAAAGGTAATAGCTCTGCCCGGGCGGAACGACCAGTTCTGGTCTGCCTGACAGTATGGGCATTTACTGTATTTGTTAAGGAGATCGAAATTGCCGTCAGCGACTTCTCTTTTCCGCTGTCTCACCAGAGCCTGCAGTTCGTAGCGTGATTTCATGTCGGCCTGCAAAGCATCCTCGGAGCGGATCTTCAGATTTTCCGGATGCCTCGAACTCACCTTCACTTCTTTGTTATCTGTGCTGATCTCGGCTCTGCCGGTGACCTCCTTGCCGCAGTTTCCGCAAATATACCGGAATGGAACACGCGCCGACTTGCCGAAGTAATAGCTTTTTACATGTTCATAGTGTGCCATTATTCGTCCCTTTCCCGCCTGACAATTGTTTTATTGCATATATTATCGCATAACCGGATCTAATTGTTGAGTCCGGAAAAAAGGAGACAGAGAACCGTCCCCTGTCTCCTTATTCAGCCGGCTGAGGAGGAACACATTTGATTGCTTCCGCCAGATCTTCATCTGAAGGTATATAGTCCGTCATCGCACCGTCATTGTACTGCTGATAGGCCACAAGATCGAAGTAACCCGTTCCGGAGAGTCCGAAGAGTATCGTACTCGCTTCCCCTCTCTCTTTGCATTCGAGAGCGGTATCTATCGCGGCTTTGATTGCATGGCTGCTTTCAGGAGCCGGCAGAATACCTTCGGCTCTTGCAAACAATTCAGCAGCCTCGAATACCTCTGTCTGCTCGTATGCGACCGCCTCCATCATTCCCTGATCATACAATTCAGAAATGATCGTACTCATTCCATGGAATCTGAGACCTCCCGCATGTATCGGTGATGGGATAAATTTATTTCCGAGCGTATACATCTTGGCCAGAGGACAAACATTTCCGGTATCGCAGAAATCATAGAGATATTTCCCTCTGGTCAGGCTCGGACAGGATGCCGGCTCAGCAGCAATGAATCTGTAGTCATTTTCGCCTCTTAGTTTTTCTCCCATGAACGGCGCGATCAGTCCGCCCAGATTGGATCCGCCCCCGGTACATCCTATAATGATGTCAGGCTTCACGCCAATCTTTTTCAGAGCTGTATATGCCTCCTGCCCTATAACACTCTGATGCAGCAGCACCTGATTGAGCACACTGCCGAGGACATATCTGTATCCTTCTGTGCCAACGGCTACTTCCACAGCCTCTGAAATCGCGCAGCCCAGACTCCCGGTCGTTCCCGGAAACTGCTCAAGAAGAGCACGCCCTACCTGCGTAGTGTCTGATGGAGACGCAACAACTTCAGCGCCATATGTGCGCATGACCTCACGGCGGAACGGCTTCTGATCATACGAGCCTTTTACCATGAACACCTTACACTCAAGCCCGAAATGCGCACATGCCATCGACATAGCCGTCCCCCACTGACCGGCGCCGGTCTCGGTAGTAATTCCTTTCAGACCCTGCTTTTTGGCGTAATATGCCTGCGCTGCTGCTGAATTAAGCTTATGTGAGCCTGATGTATTATTGCCCTCGAACTTGAAGTAGATCGCCGCCGGTGTTCCGAGCTGCTTCTCGAGATTGTACGCACGGACAACAGGTGAAGGTCTGTAGATCTTGTAGTACTCTCTTATCTCTTCCGGTATTTCGATATATCTTGTATCATTATCAAGTTCCTGCGCTACCAGTTCCTCGCAGAATACACCCGCCATCTCTTCAGCAGTCATAGGCTGCATCGTTCCCGGATTGAGCAGCGGCGCAGGCTTTTTCTCCATATCCGCTCTCAGGTTGTAATAATGTGTAGGGATCTCTTCCTCAGTCAGATAAATACGATAGTTTTCCATTTTTGTTCTCCTTTTCTCTCCAGTCTCCGGTTTGTGAGTAAATGTATGCGGACCGGATTTTCAGGACCTTGTCCGCCGCCTGAAAGGGAGAAACAAAAATGCTCCCATCCCGGCATAATACATGCTGGGACAGAAGCATGATAATACAAAACTTCTGCGGTGCCACCCGGCTTGACAGGGTCGCCCCTGCCCACTCACTGCATACCATCATATGCATCATTTGTTAACGAAGTTTTCTCTCCGTCTCCCATACTCAGGACTTTCATCCCTTTCCTGTCGCCCTCAGGAGTCCATTCAGCTACGCCTTTTCATGCTGCCCTCTCACCATCAGCAGCTCGCTCATATGCAAGTATCGAGGCCTACTCACTCTCCCTCAATGGTTTGTTGGTATTAAACTAATGCTAATGTAGCATCGGGATTGTCGAATGTCAACATTATTTGTTAATTCTTTTATCATTTTTTGTGATAATTACCAAAAGGAGACAGAGAACCGTCCCCTGTCTCTAATTGTTGAGTCCGGAAAAAAGGAGACAGAGAACCGTCCCCTGTCTCCTATGTATGTTATAATCGAAAAAAATGATCAGTAATATAAAAAAAGGGGGAAAAAATGGATATTCAATTCAGACTCGGAACGGTCGATGATGCCGGCATGATAGTCGGGCTCATCAACGAGCTTGCGGAATATGAGAAGCTTCCGGATGAGATAACAACGACAGAAGAAGACATCCGGACAGCAATAGCAAACAGAGACATAGAGACGCTGTTCGCCAGTTCAGGCGGAAAAGACGTGGGATTCGCGATGTTCCTCGATAACTACGCGTCTATATTCGGCGCCAAAGGCATGTTCATTGAGAACCTTTATGTCAGGCCCGAATACAGGGGCAACGGTATAGGCGAAGCCATAATGAGGGAGCTTTGCCGTATCGCGGTAAGCCGCGGATACAAGAAGGTCGAATGGCACTGCCTCGAATGGAACGAGCCGGCCAACCAGTTGTATCTCAAACTGAATGCTACCCAGAAGAAGGATTGGATATTCTACCGTCTGTTCGGAGAAACTCTTGAGGAACTCGGCAAAGAATAATTCGGGTTTATTTCCTCTTACTGATTCGCACTCTTCTTGTTCATTACCGCTATGGATGCCAGCACCAGAGCGATGCCAATGATTTTAACGAGACCAAGACTTTGTCCGAAGACGACGAGACCGATGATGGCAGCAACGACAGTCTCGACCGATGCGAGGACCGGGATCCTTGAAGTTTCAGTGATTTTGCTAATGCCACCATAATACACGATATAGCCCATTGCTGACGGGACAATTCCAAATCCGATAAACACGAGCAGTATCGGCAGTGTGAATGCCGTCCCGATCCCGTTCCACGGCCGGATCAGGAAGAAAAGCAGCAGAGCGCCGAACGCCTGCCCGTAGAAAGCCGCGCTGAACGGATCTTCTTCGTCAGCGCCGGTCCTCGACAGGATTGGCAGCAAAGCATATGTGAGACCTGACAGAATACCCATGATAATACCAAAGGTAGAGATTCTCATGTCTGAGAAGTCTCCGCCGGTGACTGTGAGAATGCACCCCGCGATGTTGATGACGATAGCGATGATTTTATTCTTTGTCAGCGGCTCGTGGAAAAGCAGCCTCGATATCACTGCAACATACACGGGCGATGTGTACAGGAACACAGCCGCCGTCGCCATACCACCTTGTTCTATCGCATTCATGTAACATATATTATAAAAAGCCTGTGAAATGAATCCGACCAGCATGCATGAGATGAGTCCTCTCCTGCTGACACGGAACAGACTGCCACCTTTTCCTTTGACCAAAAGTATCAGCGCCAGCATTATAGTTGCCGACAGCAGTCTGAAGAACGCCACCGGTCCTGCGCCGATGCCAAAACCAGACAGCAGGGTCGCAAAAAGACCGATCGTCCCCCAAAGCGATCCCGCCAGCAATACCATCAAATACCCTTTGTTCTGTTCATTTTTCATCTTCACTAAATCGCCTTTTCTGTTCACGCAAATTATGCGCGCTCTAGTCATCGCCCTCATTATCTTTATTAATATCATTGCCTGTCAAGCAAAACTACCTGTATCCCGCGGAATCTATTTCTTTATGTGAATGGATGTGCGCTTGTTATGTGATGTTTCTTATGATATATTCAACAAAAGAGGAGAAATCTACCAATTAGTAAACCCGGAAGTACAGCCCCAGGTGAATGGAGCGGAGGTATAAAGGCATGGAAGAAAAGAAAGTCCTGAATATGAACAAAGAGGAGTTTTGTGAAAGTCTGAATAATCTGGATCTGGATTCCATAGAGCTCCCGGAGGAGCTTCTGGAGAAAGTCTCCGGCGGGAGTGTCTTTGATGGAAATCTCACTGATTGGGATACGGATTATCTGGACGCCTGCATCGCTTCTTATAAAGAATATGGCGTTGATCTGGAAAAAACGTTACGCTACATGCTGAAATCCAATTTCAGTAACGAGGCTTTATGGTATGTAGGTACGCATTGGTAAACCGTGAAACTTTAGACAGCATATGACATTCTGTCTTAAAGGAACTTTGTCTGCAAAATGAAGAGGGCCTTGCCACACCCGGCAAATTGTCAATCCGCCAGATGGCGTCCATCATTTACATAACGAAGATCAGCCTCCATCGCTTCGGGAGTAGTCCAGTTCGTCTCCGCAGGAGGGGCATATCAGTGGCAGTGTGTTAGTATTAGTAATTTCCATGTTACTAATAGTCTCCCTCTTCAGTTTACAAATGGTTTCATCGATTATTTACTGACAGAAAATCGCAGATACATGCATTTACTTCATCCGGCTTATCGACATTCACATTATGCGCAGCGCCTTTGATAATACTTAATGGATATCCGGTTTGTCCTGCCCACGCTTTATTGTACTGTGCAACTTTACCAGTCCGGTCTTTCTCTCCCAGGATCAGCAAAACAGGGCAAGGAATCTTTAACTCACAATTATCATCCAGAAAACCTGCATAGCCCAATCCCATCAAATGGCATAGTTCTCTTTTGTTATATGGAGAAAGCATCTGCAGCATGTTTTCATATGACCTCCGGGTCGTTGATACCTGTTTTGCCATCGCTTTTTTCATCCATTGAAACGGACATAGCTGCGCCATCCATTCAACCTGTTTCAGTATCCAGATATCGGATCTTGAATAATAACCGAAGCCATAAGGTGTACTGTCAATTGAAACAAAACATTTTACGCGGTCCGGATATCGTTTTATAAAGGACTGAGCCAGAAATCCGCCTAATGACTGCCCGACAAGAATGACCTGATTCACGGAGTTCGTATCGAGAATACTTCTTATGTATTCAGAAGTATCTCCAAAATCAAAATTCGCAAAAGGTCTGGATTTCCCGTGTGCAGGAGTATCCCAGGTCAGCAGATTATAATCCGCCGCAAAGGCTGAAATCTGTCCCTCAAACATGCTGTGATCCGCAGTAAGCCCGTGGAGAAAGAATATCGTAGCCTTCCCGGCATCCCATGTCTCAGATCGCCAGTAAAAGACATTGCCTTTATATGTATGCAGTATTTGTTCTTCCATGTCCCTCACCCTTTATGCTTTGTCATCGGCAAGTTTGAATTTGTGTAACTCTCTTCTGTGCCTATCAGCTCTGCAAGCTGCCGATTTTGTTTAACTTTTTTCATTTAATAATAGCATAATCATTGCACTATAAATGCCTTGGAATTATTCCAAGGCATATTTAGCTAACCCAGCGGCCCAGTGACCAATAGACCCAGTGCTATGAAATTGCTGTCAGTGCCTTTTTTCAAGATGCCTTGTTTGCATACAGGAATCGAACCTGTTACCTTCTGAGTGATAATCCGATACTCTAACCAATTGAGTTAATGCTCCAGAGATTGCTGTAGGCATCTTTCATTTTGCAAAGTGCTTTAAATATAGGTCCTATGATTAGAAGTCATATCCTTGTATTCCGATGATTGCTGTAAGCACTTTTAGATGGTTGCGGAGGTCGGACTCGAACCGACGACCTTTTGGGTATGAGCCAAACGAACTTACCAACTGTTACCACTCCGCAT
>JBGUJM010000100.1:0-2315 GCA_045113935.1 Anaerovoracaceae bacterium | reverse complement strand
AGGTCAGAAAGAAAAAGCGAAAGAAAGGAGCTGATGGTATTTGATAAAAACACTTACAAATGTCCTGAAGCAGGACAAGGAGAAGTTTGCTGTGCCAAGAAAGGTGCAGGACATCATTCCCGTCAGATCCATATGGCCTGACGGGATTTTTATGACCGGGAAAAACAAGTTCAGCAAGATGTACCGTTTTACGGATATAAACTACGCGGTCGCATCCAGGGAAGATAAGGCGGGGATGTTCCTCGGCTACTCGGAACTGCTGAACTCACTTGATTCCGGATGTACTGCCAAGATCACCATCAATAACCGCAGACTCAATATGCTGGACTTCGAGGACAGGATACTTCTGAAGATGATGGGCGATCCGCTCGATGTATACCGCAAGGAATACAACGATATGCTGACCGACAAGGCGACCGGCAGCAATGCGATAATCCAGGACAAGTATATTACCATTTCGGTCAATCGTAAGAGCATCGAGGATGCCAGGCTGTACTTCGCCAGGATAGGAGCAGATCTCAGCGCTCATTTCTCAAGGCTCGGGTCAAAGTGTATCGAGCTTTCTGCCAATGACAGACTTCGCATCATCCATGATTTTATGAGAACCGGTGAGGAGACCGCATTCCGCTTCGACCTGAAGACGCAAATGAGGAAGGGACACGACTTTCGTGACTATATCTGCCCGGATGCCTATGAGAACAACAGTGACTATTTCAAAGTCGGAGATCGGTTTGGCCGCGTTCTGTTGTTAAGAGACTATGCATCATATATATCCGATGACATGGTTGCGGAGATCACAGATCTAAGCAGAAATTTGATGCTGTCGATCGATGTCGTTCCTATACCTACAGATGAGGCAGTGAAGGAAGTCGAGCAGAGACTGCTCGGTGTTGAGACAAACATTACTAACTGGCAGCGTAAGCAGAACATGAACAACAACTTCTCTGCGGTTGTCCCATACGACATGGAGCAGCAAAGAAAGGAAACCAAGGAGTTCCTGGATGATCTCACAACCAGAGACCAGAGGATGATGTTCGCGGTGCTCACACTTGTGCATACAGCTGACTCGAAGAAGCAGCTGGACAATGACACAGAGGAGATCCTGACAATCGTCAGGAAGCGGCTCTGCCAGATGTCGGTACTGAAGTATCAGCAACTGGATGGTCTGAAGACTGCATTGCCATTTGGTGTTCGCAGGATAGATGCTTTCAGAACTCTGACGACTGAATCACTTGCGGTGTTTATGCCGTTCAGAGTACAGGAGGTCTATGACAGCCATGGCATCTATTATGGCAACAATGTCATATCCAAGAACATGATCATCGCTGACAGAAGGAGACTCCTCAACGGAAATGCATTCATACTTGGTGTATCCGGCGGTGGTAAATCCTTCATGGCGAAGAATGAGATAGTGAATCTGATGCTATCTACTGATGCGGATATCCTGATAATAGATCCTGAAAGAGAATATTCGCCACTTGTAAGGGAGATGGGGGGATCTGTCATCGAAATCTCTGCGACATCGCCGAACCATATCAATGCGATGGATATGTCCAGAGACTACGGCGAGACAGATCCTATCATTGAAAAGTCACAGTTCTTGCAGTCGCTGTGCGAGCAGATTGTAGCCGGGCACAAATTCCAAAAAGGCCAGCAGTCGATCATCGACCGATGCACGGAGAATGTATACCGCTACTACAAGCAGGGCAACTATATGGGCACTCCGCCTACGCTTCAGGATTTCAGAGATGAGCTTCTGAGACAGCCTGAGCCGGAGGCACACTCCCTGGCACTTGAGCTTGAGCTCTTCACCAGAGGTTCGCTCAATACCTTTGCGAAGCAGACCAATGTGGATACAAGTAACCGTCTGATCTGCTACGACATCCTGGAGCTTGGCGAGCAGCTGAGAGCAATCGGAATGCTGGTAATCCTCGACTCCATACTCAACAGGATCACGCAGAACCGTCAGAGAGGTAAGCAGACATATATCTTCATAGATGAGATATATCTGCTGTTCATGCATGAGTATTCAGCTCAGTTCCTGTATAAGCTTTGGAAGAGGGTCCGTAAGTACGGAGCATTCTGCACAGGCATTACGCAGAACGTAGCGGATCTGCTGCAGTCATACACTGCAAGAACGATGCTATCAAACTCAGAGTTCATAGTAATGTTGAATCAGGCCGCTACTGACAGGATCGAACTGGCGAAGCTATTGAACATTTCCAATGAGCAGCTGTCGTATATTACCAATGTCGATGCCGGCCATGGCCTCCTGAAAGTGGGTGCGAGTCTGGTGCCTTTCGAGAACAGGTTTC
>JBGUJM010000099.1:0-45198 GCA_045113935.1 Anaerovoracaceae bacterium | reverse complement strand
TGAAACAGCATCTCCTTTGATCATCAGCCCGGTATCTTTCCAGTGGCCGAAACGTTCGATCCTGTTGATATATTCATCTGCGAGATTGACGCCGCCGGTAAAAGCTGTTTTGCCGTCTATGACCATGATCTTGCGGTGATCTCTATAGTTGTAGTGTGATGACAGGAACGGTCTTATAGGAGAAAACGGTTTTGCTTCCACTCCTACTGCTTCCAGTCTGCGGCAGTAGTCAGTTGTCAATGTGGACAGCTCGCACATGCCGTCATACATGACCCTGACAGTGACCCCTTCTTTGGCCTTCTTCATGAGAGTGTTCAGGATCTGCCCCCACATATATCCTTCTTCTATAATGAAGAACTCCATGAAAATGAACTTTTCGGCTTTTTCCAGTTCTCTCATCATAGATCTGAACATGTCTTCGCCGATATGGTAATATACCGTCTCTGTATTTTTATATGCCGGGAAGCATCCGGTACGGTTGAGATATCTGACAAGGTCATCCGTATGGCTTCCGTCATATTTCAGTTCGCCAAGCACTCCTTCCGGCTGCTCTATCGCATGGAGAGTATCATTGATCTGCTTTTCGGTTAACTGTTTTACTTTCCTGTTGCCGACATTGATCATGGTATACAGTAAAACACCTGTACCGGCTACCGGAGCAAGCGAGATCAGGAACATCCACGTGAGTTTTGCAGATGCGTCCATCGATGAACTGAACAGATACACGATCATGATAAAGGCAAATATACGCTCAAATACCAGATAGTGCTGTATGTTCTCTTTCGCATAGGCCAGGATCCACAGAACAAGACCGAGCTGCAATATGATCAGCAAAGCAAAGATCAGAAATCTGCTGAATATAAGACGCAGCAGTTTCTTGCTGTTTGGATTGATCAGTCTCCCGAAATTTTCACCTTCCTTAGCGTAGATCTTGAAATTTTTACGAGGTTTTTTACGCTCTGTCTTTTCGCTCATCTTAGTTCCCTTTTGTTATTTCTCTTCTTTGCGGTAAACACACAGATCTGCCAGTCCGCAGGATCCGCAGTCCGGTTTCCTCGCGTGACAGCATTTACGTCCGTGGAATATCAGCAGATGATGCACAAGGATCCATTTTTCCTCGGGCAATCTGCGCATCAGTTCTTCTTCTGTTGCGGTTACATCTTTTTCATCTGTCAGCCCTATGCGGTTAGCGACACGGAAAACGTGAGTGTCGACAGCTATTCTCGGGACGCCGAACCCTTCGGCGAGCACAACATTCGCTGTTTTGCGCCCGACACCCGGCAGACTTACAAGCCCGTCATAATTATCAGGAACTTTGCCGTCAAAGTCTGACACGATCTTCTGAGCAAGCCTTATGATATTCTTCGACTTGTTCCTGTAGAGACCGATCGTACGGATCATCTCCATCACATCCTCCTGATCAGCCTTAGCAAGCGCTTCTGCTGTAGGATACTTCGCAAAAAGAGACGGAGTAGCCTTGTTGACGCTCACATCCGTTGTCTGTGCTGACAGCGCCACAGCGATCACAAGCTGAAAGGGATCCCTGTAATCCAGAGCGCACGCGGCCTCGGGATGCATCTGCTCCAGGATAGCAAGAATATCAGGTATTTTATTGTCAGGTATCAGGTTTTTATCTGTCATAAGTGTCATATTATTATCCGTATCGGCTTTTGAAAATATAGTAAAAGTATAATATATGTATTTGACAAATAATACTTATGGATTATATTTAAATTAGTATACAATATTGAATGACATATACAAACCGGAAATAGCATACACTTTTATTTTAAAGGAGCCACCATGGATATCATAAGCAACGGCAAGTCATCCCAGCCTCTTTCGGCCGGCCTGTATCAGGAGATCCAGAAGGACATCCTTTCAGGCGAGCTGCCTTCGGGATCCAAACTCACGGAAGCTGCGATCTGCAAGAGATACAGTGTAAGCAGGACACCTGTCAGAGAAGCTTTCCGCCAGCTCGAAGCAGATGGACTCATTGAAAACATTCCTAACAGAGGAGCTTTTGTTACCGGGCTCAGCAAGCGCGAGATCTCCGATCTGTTCGATCTCCGTACCCTTTTCGAAGTTCAGGCAGTTGAGTGGGCTATCAAGCGCATGTCACCCGAAGGTATCGACAAGCTGAAAGAGATCGTGGAGTTCATGGAATTTTACACTCTCAAGGATGATGTTGAAAAAGTACTGTCATTCAATTCGCAGTTCCACTACACGATCTATGAAGGCACTGATGACCGCATGATCATGAAGACACTGTTCACTTATCAGACATATCTCAAGCATTCCGCTCCGGCCAAGTCCTTCAGCACAGATTATCTGCGTACTGTTCTTGATGAGCACAAAGCCATTTTCGCTGCTTTCGAGACACATAATGTGGCTGCTGGCCGGAAAGCCATGGAGTATCACATGGAGCAGTCCAAGCTCCGCAGGATATCCGAATACTTCTGATAATCCTCTGTCAAAAACACTCAGCCCCGTTATCCGGGGCTTTGTTTTTTTGGCTACAGACCGAGCAGGTGCATGATCGCGGTAACCGCAGGTCCGAGTATCATATCTGTGATGTTGGCGAAAATCAGGATCAGCAGTATCCACTGTCCGTACTGATACACCTTGTACCACCAGCTGTATTTCTGAAGGTTGAATATCTGTGTCACGATCCCCCATCCGTCAAGCGGCGGTACAGGGATCAGGTTGAATATCATGAGCACAACATTGATCATTACGGCATAGTAGAAAATGTAGAGAACATTTTCCAGCAATGCCGAGCCGCTTGAATAATAAGCATTGATCAGAGCTTTGGTCGGGAATGAAAGGATCACCGCGATGATGAGGTTCATCGTGACGCCGGCGATCCCGGTCAGGAACTCTCCCGTTCTCCTGTTTTTGTAATAGCTCGGATCGATCATGACAGGCTTGCCCCATCCGAATCCGACCAGGAGCAGTGCCAGAAATCCTATCCAGTCAATATGCGCCAGCGGATTGATGGTAAGTCTCCCCTGTCTCTTAGGTGTAGGATCTCCTAATTTATTGGACATCCATGCATGAGCGAATTCATGCAGACTCAGCCCGAGAATTATGCCCGGAAGAGTCAGTATTTTGGTCATTATAGTCTCTGCCATATGATGTCTTTACCTTTCTTCAACGCCTTCGAGACTGAAGGTCTTGCTTTCTGTTATCTTCACCGGAACTGTAGTCCCGATGATCTCTTCAGGCTTCTTCGATGAAGTGAAATTGACGAGCTTGAATCCGTCCGTCCTGCCCGCATAGGTATCTTCCGCGTTTTTGCTGACCCCCTCGACGAGCACATCGTATGTTTTGCCCAGATAAGCCTGATTTTTCTCAAGACTTATCTCATTCATCACATCAACGAGCCTGTCGAATCTCCTGTGAGCGACATCGTCCGGGATCTGATCCGGGAATTTTGCCGCAGGTGTTCCTTCCCTCGGTGAGTAGATAAATGTAAACGCCGAATCATATCTCACGCGTCTTGCTATGTCCAGAGTGCCCTCGAAATCTTCCTCGGTCTCTCCCGGGAAAGCAACGATGATATCCGTGGAAATCGTGATATCCGGACAGGCCGCCCGGAGTTTATCCACTATTTCCAGGTAGCGCGCTGTATCATAGTGGCGGTTCATCCTTTTGAGGAGTCTGTCACTGCCGCACTGTACCGGCAGATGGATATTGTGACACAGCTTGCTGCAGGTACGGAAGCAGTCGATCATTTCATCTGAGATATCCTTAGGATGCGATGTCATGAACCGGATGCGTTCAATACCGTCGATATCGTTGACTGCTTTGATGAGGTCGGCAAAACTGTGTCCGGCAGGATCACGGTACGAGTCGACATTCTGGCCGAGCAGCATGACTTCTTTGACGCCATCTGCCGCAAGACGCTCGATCTCACATACGACCTCAGACATCACGCGGCTCTTCTCCCTGCCTCTGGTATACGGAACGATACAGTAAGTGCAGAAATTGTTGCATCCGAATGTGATGTTGACGAGTGCTTTGTGCCTGTGCATCCTCTTAGGCTGCATCTCATCCTCATCTATTACAGGATTGTTGTCGATTATCGACCGCTGTTTTCTGCCGGTCGTGAGTCTCTTCTCAAGAAGTTCCGGAAACTGCGCTATATTCTGAGTCCCGAAAACAATGTCGACCCATGAAAACTGCCGGTTGATCTTTTCGACGATATGAGGCTGCTGAGGCATGCACCCGCACACACACAAAACGAAGCCAGGATTGTGAGTCCTGACTTTTTTGAACTGACCGAGCACTCCGAAGAACCTCTTGTCAGCGTTTTCGCGGACGCTGCAGGTATTGATCACTACAACGTCCGCTTTGAAAGCATCTTCCTCGTGAGTGTAACCCATTGCCTCGAGCAGACCGGCGATATTCTCCGAATCATGCTCATTCATCTGACAGCCATAGGTAATGATATTGTACGATTTCATGTTTCTTATATCAGTTCGTCTTTCTTGCTGCGGGACATCAGGAGCTTGAGAGCCTTCTCAGGCTCAAGCTGTCCCTTGAGTATATTATTGGTAACTCTGCAGATCGGCATCTCCACATCATACTTCTCAGACAGATCACATACTGCTTCAGCAGTATAATAGCCTTCGACAACGGATCCGACTCTGTTCACGGCATCCTCCGCGTCCAGTCCGAGTCCGATCAGAAGTCCGCATCTCCTGTTGCGGGAAAGATTGGTGGAGCATGTGACGATAAGGTCGCCAATGCCGGAAAGCCCTGAGAAAGTCTCAGACTTTGCACCGGCAGCCGCGCCGAGTCTCTTGATCTCATGGATGGCTCTGGTCATAAGAGCGGCTCTCGCGTTGGAACCGAGCTTCATACCGTCAGAAATACCGGTAGTGATAGCTATGACGTTTTTGACAGCGCCTGCTATCTCAACGCCTATCATGTCGTCCTGAGTATAGATCCTGAAATTCTCAGTCATGAAAACATCCTGAACAAACTCAGCGGCGGCTTTGTTCTTGCTGGATACTACAACACTTGCAGGGAAATTCCTGACGATCTCTTCCGCGTGAGACGGACCGGACAGTGTGACATATGTTGCGTTCGGTATAGTCTCCGCAGCGATTTCTGACAATCTCAGGAGTGTATTCTGCTCAATGCCTTTGGCCAGATTGACAACTATGACACCGTCTTCGAGATATTCAGCGCATGCAGAAGATACCTGTCTGAATTTCTGTGTTGGTACGGCGAAAACGACAATCGTCTTGCCTTGTACAGCCTTCCTGAGATCACTTGTGTATTTGATGCGGTCGGAAAGTATGACATAAGGCAGATAATGGTCGTTGATCCTGCGCGATTCCATCAGCTTCATGGCCTTGATGTTCCTTCCGTACAGAGTCACATCATGACCGCTGTATGTGAGCAGGTTGGCCATAGCTGTACCGAAAGATCCGTTACCGATAACAGCGATCCTGCATGCGTCTTCACCGAGATCCGGTATCTCGACTCCCGCGTAGTAGTCGATCGGTTCCGGTTCCGGTCTGATGGCTTCCTGAGTCTGCGCGCCTACAAGAGAAGGCTCCTGCGTAGCGTCAGCAGCGATCGGAGACTCACCGCTCTCGAGATCTTCAACGACCTGCGCGTCAGCTCCGAGTTCTAACAGTTCAGCCTCGGTGAGAGGCTTGTCAGCTATACTGATCTCTGTAAAACCGGACGACGCGTCTGCAGCTTCAGAATCAGTTATACTCTCTTCAGCATCAGATTCAGGAGTTTCTTCGGCTTCTTCTGTCTCCCCGGCGGATCCTGCGTCTGCCGGTGCGTCAGCATCTGAAACTTCAGTTTCCTCCATTGCGGCTGCAGGTTCAGCAACAGAACTTTCAGCTGCAGTCTCTTCCTGACTGTCTTCCACATAAGGCTCAGGATACTCTACAGGTTTTTTCCTGTCCGCGAGAGTTCTCTGACCGAAAGAAAGCGTCTTTTCCTCACCTTTCGACAGACGGATGATGTTGGAAATGTGCATAATGATCAGAAATGCCGAAACACCTATCGCAAAATACATGCAATCCGGTTCGTAATACCATACCAGAGCAGGATATACCAGCGCGCCCGAAAGTGAAGCGACAGACATCTTGCGTGTCAGGATCAGGAAAACGAGAGCGACTGTCAGAGCGGCAATTGCGCTCGGCCAGTTGAAAGCAAGAGCAGCGCCGAGAGCGCAGGCCACGCCTTTGCCTCCCTTGAACTTCCAGATAGCCGGAAAACAGTGTCCCAGGATCACACAGGCGAACGCGACCATGCTTCCCGGAATGCCGCCCATATCGTATCCGATCACAACAGATACGAACGCTTTGAGCATATCGATAGCAAGACAGATCAGACCCGCGGTCAGACCAATGACTCGTATTACATTGGTCGTGCCGGCGTTTCCGCTGCCTTCCTTACGGATATTGACTCCGTATATATAGCCGATAATGATTGAAGGGCTGATATTACCCAAAGCATAAGCGATGAGGCCGATGATGATCAGTTGAGTGATTTCAGGATTCATTGTTTCTCTCCTCTCCTCTCATTCCATACGAATTTGATAGAAGTTCCTTCGAAATCAAAATGCTCGCGGATCTTGTTTTCAAGATATCTGGAGTATGAGAAATGCATCAGCTCTCTGTCGTTGATGCTGAACGAGAACAGCGGCGGACATGTGCCGATCTGCGCCCCGTAGTATATCTTGAGTCTGCGTCCCTTATCTGAAGGCGGCTGTCTCATCATAACAGCATCCTCGATGATGCTGTTGAGTTTTCCTGTTGTGATTCTCATCGTCCGCGCGTCCTGTATCCTGGCAGCGCGGTCTATGATATCGTATATCCTCAGCTTGTTCAGAACCGATACGAATACCACCGGCGCGTATGAGGCGAAAAGCAGATCCGCTTTGATCTTGCGTTCGTAGTCTCTCATCGTGTTAGTCTCTTTTTCGATCAGATCCCACTTGTTGACTACGATCATCATGCCTTTGCCTGCTTCATGGGCATACCCGGCGATCTTCTTGTCCTGCTCCGTCAGACCTTCGACCGCGTCGATCATCAGTATGCAGATGTCACACCTTTCTATGGCAGCGATCGCTCTGACAACGCTGTACTTCTCAATGTTGTCGCTGACCCTGCTCTTGCGCCTGAGACCGGCTGTGTCGATCAGTGTGTACTCCCTGTCCTTGTAGGTAAAAGGAGTATCGATGGTGTCTCTGGTCGTTCCCGCTATAGGACTGACGATGACTCTGTTCTGCCTGGTAAGCGCGTTGACAAGCGAGGATTTTCCGACATTCGGCTTGCCTATGATGGCGATATTGATGCTTTCATCTCTGTTGATATAGTCCTCATCCGGGAAACCGTCAACGATGCGGTCAAGCAGGTCTCCCATGTTGGTCATGTTGGCCGCGCTGATCGCGATCGGCTCATCGAATCCCAGTTCATAGAAGTCATAGATAGCTTCGTATTCTCTGGACGGCTTGTCGACTTTGTTGACAACGAGGATGATCTCCTTGCCTGTGCGGCGGAGCATCGACGCGACCTCTCTGTCAGCTGTGGTCAGGCCTTCCTTGCCGTCGACCATGAAAACGATGACATCTGCCATATCCATCGCCATAACAGCCTGATCTCTCATCTGCGCGAGGATCGTATCATCGGTCTTCACTTCGATACCACCGGTATCGATCACGGCGAATTCCTTGCCATTCCACTCTGCCTCGGCATAGATCCTGTCACGGGTCACGCCCGGAACATCTTCGACGATGGCTCTCCTCTCGCCTATTATTCTGTTGAAAAACGTTGACTTGCCAACGTTAGGTCTGCCTACGATGGCAAGAATTGGTTTGCTCATTTTATCTCCTTATTCTTCGAATATGCTCTCCGCGAATTCTTTGGCATTGAACGGGATCAGGTCATCAAGACCTTCTCCTATTCCTATGAACTTGACAGGCATATCGAATTCATTGGCTATAGTGATTGAAATACCTCCGCGCGCGGTACTGTCCATTTTGGTCAGAACTATGCCGGTGATGTCCGTTACAGAAGAGAATTCCTCTGCCTGACTGATGGCGTTCTTGCCTGTCGTCGCATCTACAACCAGGAGATTTTCTCTGGTTGCCTCAGGATATTCTCTTGAGATGACTTTGCTCATCTTCTCAAGTTCCTTCATGAGGTTGACCTTGTTCTGCAGTCTGCCTGCAGTGTCACAGATGAGGACATCTATATTGTTGGCTTTGGCTGACTGGATCGCGTCGTAGATGACGGCAGTCGGATCCGTTCCTTCAGCATGTCTGATGACTCTGACGCCGACTCTGTCGCCCCACATCTGCAGCTGCTCTGCTGCCGCCGCGCGGAAGGTATCCGCGGCCGCGAGCATTACTGACTTGCCCTTCCTCTTATACATATGGGCAAGCTTCGCGATGGTAGTCGTCTTGCCTCCTCCGTTGATGCCGATCATCAGGATGATCAGAGGATAATTCCCGGACATCTTGTTCCTGTCGCCTTTGTCCATCAGTCCCTCGATGATATCGGCAAGTTCCCTCTTGATCTGCTTTTCCTTGATGATGTATCTCTCATTGATCGCGGTATCGAGTTCCTTCATGATCGCGTCAGAAGTGTCGATGCCGATATCTGACATGACCAGACCTTCCTCGAGCTCTTCCATGAACTCAGGACCGAGATCCGGGTTGTCGTATATCGCGTTCGTGATACTGTCAATGAATTTGCGGAATGTGGATTTCTTGTCAAAAAGTCCCATTCTTTCCTCCTTATTCCAGACCCTCTACGTCGAATTCATCTCCCAGCCTCAGCGAAAGCATGCGTGAGATGCCCTGCTCCGGCATGGTGACTCCGTAAAGCACATCAGCGTGCTCCATGGTGGCCTTCTGGTGTGTGATAAGTGCAAACTGTATATTTTCGAATTTCTTCAGATAATTGGAGAAATTCTCGATATTTACTTCGTCAAGCGCCGCTTCTACCTCATCGAGTATGACAAAAGGTGTCGGCTTGGCCTTGAGGACCGCGAACATCAGCGCGATCGCGGTCAGTGTCTTCTCGCCTCCGGATAGAAGATTGATGTTCTTGAGCTTCTTGCCCGGCGGCTGCGCTGTGATCTCAATGCCTGACTCAAGAGGACGTGTCTCGTCTTCGAGTCTGAGTTCCGCGTATCCTCCGCCGAAGAGTTCTCTGAAAGCTTCTTCAAAATTGACTACGACCTGGTCAAAATTCTCTTTGAACTTGGTCCTGATGGTCTTGTCCATGTTCGAGATGATCTCCTGGAGCTCGTTCATGGCCTTGGTCAGGTCAGACTCCTGCGCCGTCATGAATTCATAACGCTTGCTGACTGTCTTGTATTCTTCGATGGCGGAGACGTTGACGTCGCCGAGCTCCGCAAGGCGGAGCCTGACTTCGCGGCTCTCTCTGTTGCCTGCGGTGATGGCGAAGTCAGGGTCCCTCATTTCGAGGGCCTCGGCGTAGCTCACCTCAAAATCATCCCAGAGCTTGTCCTTCTGGGTATCCAGGAGAGTCTCATTTCTTGCCGTTTTGACTTCGAGTTTATATTTCCGCTCACGCAGGTCTTCCAGACCGGCTCTGATATCTTTCTGCTCAGCAGCAAGGGCCTCAGCAGCCTTTCTGTTCTCTTCCTGAGCTGTCTTAAGTTCTGTGATCTTATTCTCAAGAGAGGATTTGGCTTCTTTCAGTTCTTCTTCCCGGTCACTCTGGGCTTCACCGCTGCTGGTCAGCAGATCTCTGTCAGCCTCAAGTCCGGCAACGGATTCTCTGTAGTCATTGAGATTTTCTTCGAGCTCTGTAACATCATCCCTGACTCTCTCGATGATCTCATTTCTGGAGAGCATCTTAGACTCAGACTCACCGATCCTGACCTTGAGAGCAACGATCTTCTCGTTATCATCCTCAATAACAGGCTTGAGTTCCTCAAGCTCTTTCATCAGTTCTTCAGCCCTGGCATCCGCTTCCGCGTACTCCTTCTCTGCCGCCTCTATCTTGCTGCGGTAGCCGGAGATCATCTTATCCGCGCGCGCAATATCTTCGGCAATGTTCTCTATCTCGCCCTTATATCTCTCTGCAGCTCCGCTGTCTGCTTCCACAAGCTCAGCAGCATGGTCTCTGTCAGTCTTGAGCACGTTATAAGCGATCTCAAGCTCTGTGACCTTCTCACGCTGTCTGTCCCTGTCATCAGCAAGATCATTCTCATGTTTTCTCTCTGACTCGATGAGATCTGTTAGTTCGGCGATCTTCTTGTCATAGCCATTGATGGTCCCGGTAAGAGTTACGATCTCCTTCTTCCTGTCGAGCAGATTGGCTGTTTTGTTCGCAAATCTTCCGCCTGTGATGGATCCGGAAGAATGGATGACTTCACCTTCGAGAGTAACGATCCTGAAACCGCCGGGCACGGACTTGGCCATGCGAACAGCATTGTCCATGTTATCAGCGATGATGACCCTGCAGAGCAGATAGTCAATGATCTCCGAATAACGGCTCTCGCCGCCGACCATATCGGCGGCCAGGCCAAGGTAGCCTTTCTGGCCTGTGACGCTCTCTCCGAGCGCGATCCTGTCAGCAGTAACAGACTCTACAGGCAGGAAAGTCGCTCTGCCTGATCTCGATGACTTGAGCCAGCTGACAGCAGCCTTGGCATCAGCGTCCGACTCACAGACGATGTGCTGGAGAGAGCCTCCGAGAGCCGTCTCAACAGCCGTCTCATATCCCTCCGGCACTCTGATGATGTCAGATACCGTACCGATTACACCTCTGAGGCCTTTATGCATCAGAGATCTTACCGTATTATTATAGCCTTCGTAGTTAGCTTCCATCTCTTCGATGGTGCTTCTCCTGGCCGCAGCCCTTGCCGACTTGTCAGTAAGCTCTGCGATCTCATCCGAAAGCTCTGTTATATGCTTATTAACGGATATAATTTTATTGGCAAACTCAAAGATTTTCTCTTTTTCTGTCTCCAGAACCTTGCCATTCTCTGTGATCTCAGCTTCCAGTTTCTCCAGATTGGCCCTGTTCTCAGCTTCAGCTTTGTCTCTGCCTTCAAATTCATCTTTCAGAGTCTCACTTCTCTCTTCCAGCGTCTTCTGATACCTTGAAAGAGTGCTGATCTCGGCATTCCTGCCTACGTTCTGGTTGCTGAGGTCGATCATTTTGCTCCTCAGATCCTCGATATCCGTACTGATCACGGCTGATCTGCCACTGTGCTCGCTATAAACAATAACAGCCTGCCTCAGTTCCTCCCTGACAGCCTCCATCTCTTTGTTGAGATCTTCATCAGCAGAGAGCATCAGCTCGAGCTCGGATCTTCCCGCGGCGAGTTTCTCCTCGCCGGATTCTATCTCGCTCTGAAGTCTTCCGAGTTCTCTCTCGATGCCTGCAAGTCTCTCCTTGTTGAGTTCACCGCCGCTCGTGATGGTATTGAGTTCATCGATCACAGTCAGCAGCTCAGCATTGGCTCCCGCATAGCTGTCAGCCATCTCAGCGCCGGCATCCCTGCTCTTTTCAGCTGCTTCATCGAGCTCGGCAAGCTTCCTGTCAGCTTCCTCAAGCCTTGCAGCCAGCTCTTCAAGGTCTGTTTTGCCCGCCTCAACACTGGCATTCAGACTGTCGAGATTGTGCAGGATGATATTGATGCTGAGAGTCTTGTATCTCTCCCTCAGCTCGAGGTACTCAGCTGCCTTCTCGGAATCCTCCTTGAGGCCGCCGATCCGTCCTTCGATCTCGGCTATGATATCCCTGACTCTTTCAAGGTTGTCACTTGCGGATTTGAGCTTGTTCTCAGCCTCAGCCTTGCGGCTTTTGTACAGAACAACTCCGGCGGATTCTTCGAAGATCTGCCGTCTGTTCTCAGGCCTGGTGCTGACGATATCTGCGATCTTGCCCTGGCCGATGATCGAATAACCCTCGACACCGATACCGGTATCCATGAACACTTCTCTGATATCTCTCAGCCTGCACTGACTGCCGTTGATCATGTATTCGCTTTCGCCGGAGCGGAACATCCTTCTGGTTACGGCCACCTCATTGTACTCGAGCGGAAGTATCCCGTTCGAATTGTCAATGACAAGAGTGACCTCCGCCATACCCTTAGGCTTTCTGGTCGCGGTTCCGGCAAAAATAACATCCTGCATCTTGTTGCCTCTGAGCTGTTTGGAGCTCTGCTCGCCAAGAACCCAGCGGAGCGCGTCGCTGATATTGCTCTTGCCGCTTCCGTTAGGTCCGATGATGCAGGTGATGCCTTCATTCAGTTCTATGCTCACAGGGTCCGCAAAAGACTTGAAACCCTGCATTTCTATCCTTTTAAAATACAATTTCCGATACTCCCGATGTGTCACAGATTTCCTGCCGGCACATCCTGTACACCTTAGATCTTACCTTTGCTCAGAGCGTCTCTTGCCGCTTCCTGCTCTGCCTTGGCTTTGCTTTTTCCCGTGCCCTGGCCGAGCCTCCTGCTTCCGATCACTACTTCTACGGTAAAAGTCTTGTTATGATCCGGTCCGCTTTCTGAGACGGTGTTATACTTGATCTTCTGTTCGTGATTCTTCTCCTGCAGTTTCTCCTGCAGCATGGTCTTATAGTCATGGCGAAGCTTGCCTGCGACCGCGAGTTCGATCTTGTCGCTGAGTAGGCTTAGTGTGATATCTTTGCCTGCGTTATATCCGCCGTCAACGATGATCGCGCCGATCAGCGCTTCAAAAGCATCGGCCAGGATCGAGTCTTTGTCTCTTCCTCCGGTCGACTCTTCGCCTTTTCCCATATAGATATAATCTCCGAGGCTGATCCCCCTTGCAGTATCAGCAAGGGACTCCTCGCGGACTACATCCGCTCTATTTTTGGACAAAACACCTTCCGGCGCGTCCTTCATGATGCGGAAGAGCTCAGCTCCAACCGCCGCGTCTACAAAAGCGTCCCCGATGAATTCGAGCCGCTCGTTGTTGGACGCGTATTCCATCCTGTGCTCGGATGAATATGAGCTGTGAGTCAGCGCGTTGGTGAGAAGCGCCTCGTCATTGAACTCATATCCGATCCTAGTCAGGAGTTCTTTTACATTCTTCATTATCCTGTTTACTCCTCGTCTGCTGTTTTGAACAATTCTGCATGCTGAGTCACTGCATCAGCTATCATCTGCGTAACATCATTGCGCACATAAGGGATAGCCTTCATGATGCCGTAATAGACTTCGATCGCCTTGGAATTGCCGTGCACCTTGAGTACAGCGCCCTTGAGTCCGAGAATCGGAGCCCCGCCGCTGTCAGAATAGTCGAACATCTCCTTGAGCTCGCTGATCTTGCTGTATGCCAGCAAAGCTCCCATTTTAGCCCACAGGCCTTCCTGAAGTTTCTTCTTGAACTGCTTCATAATGGCAAGAGCCACGCCCTCGCTTCCTTTGAGGAAAACATTGCCGGAGAAACCATCTGTGATGACGACGTCGCAGTCAGTCGTTGCCACGTCTCTTCCTTCGATGTTTCCGCCGAAATTGATATTGCTTTCCGCAAGCAGTCTGTGTGCTTCCTTGTGGAGTTCATCGCCCTTGCTGTCTTCCGCGCCGATATTGAGGAGCATGACCTGCGGATCCTTGATTCCCTTGACTCCCGCAACATACATAGCACCCATGATGCCGTTCTGGAATATGTACTCCGGCTTGGCTTCGACATTAGCGCCGCAGTCAAGGAGCAGAG
The DNA here is from genome assembly GCA_045113935.1 of Anaerovoracaceae bacterium. Taxonomy (GTDB): domain Bacteria; phylum Bacillota; class Clostridia; order Peptostreptococcales; family Anaerovoracaceae; genus Crickella. The sequence continues at coordinate 31,493 of JBGUJM010000099.1, read as the reverse complement.
TCGTTTCTCCGGTATGCATCTTAGGGAACCACGCCGCGATAGCAGGTCTTCTGATACCTTTGATCCTGCCGAGGGTAACCAGACCGCCGGCAAGCAAAGCACCTGTGCTGCCTGCTGAGATGAAAGCATCCGCGTCGCCGCTCTTGAGCAGTGTCATAGCTTTGACGATGGTCGAATCCTTCTTCTTTCTGACAGCCATGGCCGGCGCTTCATCATTGGTGATCACTTCTGTCGCGTTGATGACCTCGATGTTCCCGAATCTTTTGACACCTTCACCGGCATCTTCAGGAGCACTGACATCCCACTTGTCCTCTCTCAGGCAGTTGATCATCAGCTCTTCAGGTCCGATGATGCCCACAGTGATCTCCGGGTCCAGCTGCTTCAGTTCATGAGCAGCCATCGTAGCACCCTTGACTATTTCAAGAGGCGCGTTATCTCCTCCCATTCCATCTACAATAATTTTCATACTCTCATCCCCACTGTAAGATAGTACAGTATATTTTTAAAAGTTTACGTAATGCGGTCCGCAAAACGCGTCAGTTCTTTGCTCTGAGCTGACCGCATGCCGCGTCTATATCGCTTCCGAGTGTCCGCCTGACAGTGACAGCCACGCCTGCATCCTCCAGCACTTTCTTAAATGCCGCGACACTCCTGCCGTCGGCTGTTTTGTACTCGCGCCCGCTGACCTCATTGAGAGGTATCAGATTGACATGAGTCAGCCAGCCTTTGAGACGGTCTGCCAGTTCTCTTGCATCAGCCGCAGAGTCATTGACTCCGCGGATCAGGGCATATTCAAAAGTGATACGCCTGTGAGTTTTCTCCGTGTAGTCACGGCAGGCTTTCATCAGATCATCGTAACCGTATTTTCTCGCAACCGGCATCGTCTGCTGCCTCTTGGTTCCGTTAGAAGCGTGAAGAGATACAGCCAGATTGACCTGCGGAAAATCTTCAGCGAATCTGCGTATCATCGGAATGATGCCGCATGTGGAAACTGTAATATTCCTCAGACTCATTCCGATTCCCGCGGGATCATTGATCAGTCTGAGGAAACGGGCTGCCTCGTCATAGTTGTCAAAAGGCTCGCCCATTCCCATGATCACGACATGATTGATGTCTTCACCTGTCAGCCGGCGCATCCTGAGCACCTCACCGAGCATTTCGCCCCCTGTAAGGTCTCTCAGCTTGCCGTCCATAGTGCTGGCACAGAAAGTACATCCCATCAGGCACCCGACCTGCGAAGATATGCAGATCGAATTGCCGTAGCTGTATTTCATGAATACAGACTCGACGCGAGCGCCGTCTCTGAATTCATACAGGCATTTTCTCGTTCCGTCGCTTCCGGAAACCTGCTCGGTCACCACCTCGGGCTGCCCGATATAGTATCCCTGTTCGCGCAAAGCGTTCCTCAGTCCTGCCGGCACGTTGGTCATCTCATCGTACGATGCAGCGCCCTTCGCCAGCCAGCCGAAGATCTGTTTTGCCCGGAATTTCTTCTCGCCCAGTCCGGTGATCAGAGCCTCCAGCTCCGGAATTGAATAATCCAGTAAATTCTGTCTTGTCATCAGACTCTTTCTACTGCAAGACCTGTCTTGTGTCCGTTGATATCGAACTCAGCAAGGCCTTCCTTCTCTGCGATCTCGACTGCGATGGTCTCATCCTTGATGAAATCCTTAGCATTCTCTACTGCTGCCTTGATATCCTCATCCGCATTCATGTAGATCCTGATCTCGTCCATCATCTCGAAATCTGCCTGCTTACGCAGCTGCTGGATCTTGGAGATGACCTCTCTGACGTAACCCTGCTCGATGAGTTCCGGTGTCAGTGTAGTATCGAGGATGACGAACACATTGTTGTCCATGCCGACTACAAAACCTTCTTTGGAAGAGATCCTGACGTCTACGAGTTCTTCTGTGATTTCATACTCTGTTCCGCCGAGTTCCATTTTGACCGGGCCTTCGCCGAGTTTCGCGATGAGCTCCTTGGCGTCAGCCTGAGCAAGCGCTGCTCCGAAAGCCTTGACATTTTTGCCGAGGATCGGGCCGGCTGCTCTGAAGTTAGGCTTGACCTGGAAGTTCATGTACTTGTCGAGGTCGTCCTCGTACTGAACTTCTTTGACATTGAGCTCTTCTGTGATGAGCGGTGTCAGGTCGCCGATAACATCCTTATAGCTGCCGTCTACGATGACCTTGGACAGAGGCTGTCTGACTTTCAGTTTCTCCTGCTCTCTGGTCGAACGTCCGAGGTTGACGAGTGTCTTGACGAGATCCATTCTCTTCTCTGTCTCTTCGTCGATCAGTGACTCATCTGCTTCCGGATAGTAAGCGGTGTGTACTGTCGCTTCTCCTGTGAGCTTGGTGTAGATCTCATCCGAGATGAACGGAGCTACAGGAGCCATCATTTTGGCCAGTCCTACGAGAACTTCATATGTTGTGGCATAAGCAGCCATTTTGTCTGTGCTCATACCTTCCGCGAAGAATCTCCTTCTTGCTCTTCTGATGTACCAGTTGGACAGATCTCCGTCGATAAAGTCTCCGATCGCTCTTACGGTCTTCATGTGATCGTAAGAATCCATAGCCTCTGTTGTGACCTTGATCAGTCTGTTGTACTTGGAGATGATCCATCTGTCGAGCAGAGGTCTCTCAGCATAAGGAACGTTGAGCTTGTCTGCTTCGATGCCGTCGATATTCGCGTACAGGCAGAAGAAGTTGTAGGTGTTCCTGAGTGTGCTGAACACTTTGCTGATAACTTCCTTGACGCCGTCCTCGTCGAACTTGGTCGGTGTCCATGCCGGTGATCCGTATACCAGATACCATCTGACAGCGTCTGCGCCGTACTTGTTCATCATGTCAAACGGATTGACTGTATTTCCGACGTGCTTGGACATCTTCTTGCCGTTCTTGTCGAGAATGAGGTCGTTTACAAGTACATTCCTGTATGGAGCGCATCCCTTGACGATCGTGGAGATCGCCATAAGTGAATAGAACCATCCTCTTGTCTGGTCGATTCCTTCGCAGATAAAGTCTGCCGGGAAAAGTTCCTCATCGAATTTTTCTGCGTTCTCGAACGGGTAATGCCACTGTGCAAATGGCATTGCTCCTGAGTCGAACCAGCAGTCCATTACCTCAGGGATCCTGTGCATGCTCTTGCCGCACTCAGGGCACTTGATGGTGATCTCATCGACATACGGTCTGTGAAGTTCGATCGTCTCGTCGATATCCTGCTCAACATCTTTGACAAGCTGTTCTCTGGAGCCTACGCAGTGCAGGTGTCCGCACTCGCACTTCCAGATAGGGATCGGTGTTCCCCAGTATCTTGATCTGGAAATAGCCCAGTCCTTGACTTCCTCGAGCCAGTTTCCGAATCTCTTCTCACCGACATATGCCGGATACCAGTTAACGGTATTGTTGTTGGCAACGAGCTCATCTCTGAGCTTGGTCATCTCGATGTACCAGGACTTGTTAGCATAGTAAACAAGCGGTGTATTACATCTCCAGCAATGCGGATAAGCGTGCTCGAGTTTCTGCTTTGCATAGATCTTGTCGTCCTGAGCGAGGTACTTGATGATATCTACATCAAGGCCGTCTTCCATAACGAATCTGCCCGCCCAAGGTGTCTCTGTGTAGCATCCTCTCTCGTCAACCGGCTGCATAACAGCAAGATTGTACTTGCGGCCGCAGTTATAGTCGTCTTCACCGAAAGCAGGAGCTGTGTGTACGATACCGGTACCGTCTGATGTGCTGACATAGTCCATGCAGGTGACGATGAAAGCATTTTTGCCCTTCTCAGGCACACAGAACGGCTCGAGCTGCTCATATGTCCAGTACTCCATGTCGGAGCCTTTGCACTTCTCAACCACTTCGTACTCATCCTTGCCGAAAGTCACATCAGCGAGAGCCTCAGCTACCCACAGATAATTGCCTTCGTTTTCACCGGACTTCATCAGGCACTTGACATAGTCCACATCAGGGCCGACTGTCAAAGCGATGTTGGAAGCGAGTGTCCAAGGTGTGGTCGTCCATGCGAGGAAGTACTCGTTGTCATGATCAACACCTGTACGTCTGAATTTGCATGTCAGTGTGTTGACCTTGATGTCCTTATAACCCTGAGCTACTTCGTGGGAAGCCAGGCCTGTTCCGCATCTCGGACAGTATGGCAGGATCTTATATCCTTCATAAACGAGTCCCTTGTCAAAAGCGTTCTTGATGATCCACCAGCCGGTCTCGATATAGTCGTTCTTATAGGTGATATACGGATCATCCATATCAGCCAGATAAGCCATCTTGTCTGACATGTCTGTCCACATCTGTGTGTATGTGAAAACAGATTCGCGGCACTTCTCGTTGAACTCTCTGATGCCGTACTTCTCGATATTCTGCTTGCCGCTGAAACCAAGCTGCTTCTCAACTTCGATCTCAACAGGCAGTCCGTGAGTATCCCAGCCGCCTTTTCTCTTGACCTGGAAACCCTTCATCGTCTTATATCTGTTGATCGAGTCCTTGAGTGTCCTCGCCATCATGTGATGGATGCCCGGCTTGCCGTTGGCTGTCGGTGGTCCTTCATAGAAAACGAATGAAGGCGCGCCCTCTCTTGCCTTGACGCAGAGATCGAGCATATCGATATCTCTCCAGTGCTTGACCTGTTCCTCCTGCACCTCAGCAACAGGCTTGTCATTAAGATTCTCAAACATACTTTTACTACTCCCTTTTATTAATTTCTTCTTTTTCTTCGATCTGATATCGAAGGTCTTCTTTGAACCAATGCTGCAGATCTTCAATAATCTGCTGGCAAAGATCTGTTCAGCCGATCAGCAGCTATAGACCTGTTTCGTCAATCTGCGATTATAGACTCGCCAATCGATCTGCAATCATTTGTCTGCTCCATCGATCTGCAGTTTATGGCCAGCAATGCATCGCCAGTTCAGATCACAGTCATCATGCATACTTTATTCCGTCAGGATTATGAGCATTCATCCGATACGCTTTCCCAGGCACCGGATAGCACGCATTCAACCGGATCTGTCTGGCCCGGTGTGCCTTTCTGCCCTCCATCAATTTCCCTCTAGTCCCAACCGGATCGAATCGAATGGACTTTCCTTCTCTCAAGATCTAATAAAGTGCAGAATGGCATACTGAGACATACTAAACCATCATTTCATAACTGAATGATTGTAACATATTTCAATCCTCAAATGCATTAAATTACTGCATTTTGAACAATTTGTTTTACATCACTACAAACCGCAGGATTGTCTAATTTTGAACAAATCAATTTGCATCATTTGCAGCAATTTTATACCAATTATTTCACCAATTCGCACACACTATTCTGGGCATATTGTGTACAGCCTCGCCTTCTCCCACCGGAAGCACAACCACATACACAATTATTGCGTACAGATAGCCTTTCTTCCTTCTGAAGCACAACTGCCTACACAATTATTGCGTACAGATACCCTTTCTGCCTCCGGAAGCGCAACTGCCTACACAATTATTGCGTACAGATACCCTTTCTGCCATCAGAAGCACAACCGCCTGCACAATTATTGCGTATAAATAGCCGCTCTGCCTTCAGAAGCACAACCGCCTGCGCAATTATTGCGTACAGATAGCCTTTCTTCCTTCTGAAACACAACCGCCTCCGCAATTCGTTGTACTTTTGGTGGTTAATACAGGGCAAAAGGATAGCGGCCGGTATAACTGTTATACTTTTACTGTGTTTTGTTCGAAAAAGAATATCCGTCGGTATAAACACTACTCCCGATATAATAACTATTGCGGATATAATGTGCTTGCTGGCTTCATCTGACATCATAGGGCACTTTCCGGAACCCTCTGGAATCATTACAATCAGCACGCATCATATAGTATCTTTCGGAATCATCTACTATTATCCGGCATCTTCCGGAACATTGCGGAATGATCAAGTATCATCTCGCATGATCTGTTATGTGTTCTTTGCACTATAGCCTGTACAAAATGATTGTGGTATACTCTTACCATCTAGAAAGGAGCGGTATAAATGCCACTTTTCATATTAGGACTTCTTCTATTAATAGGACTGCTGATCTACTCGATCGTCAGATATATCAACAGCGGCGAAGTTGATCCGCGCTCTGTTCGCGAGCGCTATCCGCATGCTTTTCCGCCGAAGAAAACTGGCAGCAGTACTATTTTCGGAGATGAAAACGACGAGGAATTCCGTGAGAATGACAATCCGCTTGTCAGGATCATCAGGAATCAGGGGCGCACAACTATCTTCCGTCCTTATCAGGAGGCTGCCGAAGAAGAGCGGCGCAAAAGAGAGAATGGCGAGAATGTGATTGAGTTTCCTAAGGATAATATCGAAGCCGAGAAGATCAAGCGAAATATCCACTGAGATCTCACAATTATCAATTATAAAACCAACGCGTCAACTGAATGATCAGATTGAGCGTTGGTTCTTTTTGTTGAGACATCTTGCAGTGATCAGCTTGATAAGTATTGAATCTATGCAGTTGTGGAATTATGATTTCGGTATGGGGAAAAAGCATTTGCACATCATTGTCTGATGGATAAAAAGCACTCTTATAAAATATCTGTAATACTGATCGTGGTGTTCCTGGCTGCGGCCGGGATGCTTTTGCTTGCCGCGCGCCGTTCTGACGGATTCGCGCAGTGGTATGCAATGAATGTCTATCCGCTGCTAGTCGGAACGATCAGCAGGCTGAGCGGTATATTTCCTTTTTCAGTGGCGGAAAAACTGTGTTTTCTGCTTCCGGTTCTTGTGATTGCTGATCTTATCATATCAGTGATCCGTAAAAAGATTGGCGGCGCGCTGCTTCGATTTGTATTGCTCGGATCGATCCTGTTGTTCCTGTATTCCGCTTGCTGCGGGGTCAATTATTACAACGACCCTTATGTCAGCAAGGACCTGATTGAAACAACTGAGATCACAGAGGATGATCTCAAGGATTTTTACAGCTATGTTGTTGATCAGCTGAATGAGAATGACAGTAGCAATCACGGTGCCAACGATAATATTGTTATCGACAAAAATGCTGAAAATTCTGACACTGAAGTTTATACTTACCCTTCCGATACAGAAATTGCTGAAAAAGCTGTTTCTGCCATGCAATCTGTCGGTGATGAGTGTCTGGACGGCTATTACCCTCACCCTAAAATGCTCAGCAATCTTGCCGGCTTCTTCTCCTCGATGGGCGTTACCGGAATTTATTCGCCCTTTACCGTTGAGGCCAATGTCAATGGCGAGATCCCCGATATGCAGAAGCCTTTTACAGCATGTCACGAGCTCTCCCACCTGCGCGGGTTCATGAATGAAGGAGAAGCGAATTATATCGGCTGGCTCGCCTGCATCCATTCTGATGATGAAGCTTTCAGGCGGAGCGGCTGGATCATTGCTTATTCATATGCCGGCAACGCGCTTTACAAAGCAGACCCGGATCTGTTCGAAGAATTAAGAAAAAAAATCCCGGATTCAGTGATCCGGGAACTTAAAGACAATCATGAATTCTGGGATGCTCATATGACTGAAGCCGCTGAGGTGCAGGACAAAGTCAATGACGCGTACCTCAAGTCAAACGGTCTGGAGGACGGAGTTGAATCATACGGCAAAGTTCTGACTCTGATGCTTATATGGTACAAAACCGCAGACTTATCTGAGCGCTGACATTTTCGAAATCTGACTCATTCGGACTCTGACGTTTTCTGTCTCTGGCTCATTCGGACTCTGACGTTTTCTGTTACCAACGCATCCGATTTCTTATACTTCTATACTTTTCCCCTGCTCACTCCTATCTCAGCGGAGACTGCAGATTTTCGCGGCGGTCCCTGCTATATCTATACCGTTCCGCGAATCGAGATAATCCATCATCCATTCCGGGAAACTCTCTGTCCCGTTCATAGCTCCCGTAATTGCACCGGCAATGCTCGCGATCGTGGCTGTTTCATCACCGATTGATGACGCAGCTATCAGACTTTTCATCGTATCACCTTTGCAGGCTATTACAATACCAATCGCGGCAGGAAGAGTTTCCGCGATCGCCGGACCGCACCCTATCCTGTCTCTGATCTCGCTGACAGGGTCCGCTCCGGATGATACATGCAGAGCTGTTTCTATGGCCATTTCAAGCCTCCTGATCACAGACGGTCCGGGATAGACACAGATCCCCGGAACATCATCTGCAGCTTTCTCGCCTTTTTCCGCTCCTCTTACAGCTGCCTGAACCACATCATATACACTTCCGCCTCTGAGAGCACAGCATACAGCAGACGCTGCAGCACAAGCGCCTGAAACAGATTTCACATCATCGTGCGAAGAGCAGGCTATTTTCACAGCCATATCCAGAGCCTGTGTCTCGTCGCCACCGCTTAAAACCGCTGCAGTCCATGCTTTGGCTGCCGCTCCGTTGGATGACAAAGCATAGTAATGTCCTTTGAACAGCTTGTTTCCGAGATGTCCTATCCGGTCCCATGTGTTCAGCTGTTTATTCTCGTTCAACCGGATGACCGCTTTTCGTGTAGTCATTCCGGCAAAAGGTTCGAAATACTCACTGTCTCCCCATCTTATGAGTGAACGGCAGGCCAGCTGTGTAGAAACTTCGCCGCCTGCAGCGATCACATCCTCCAGAAGCATATACGGGATACTGAACGCGTCGGTCACCTGTCCTGCCTTACGTCCCCTCGCAGGCACATCATAAGGCGGCTCAATAAACAGATCCGCCGGAGTTTCATTAAAAGAAGTCCGCATGGCCTGGATCTGTGTGGAGGATTTGCCTTCAAAAGGCGCTCCCATCGCATCACCGGCTGCAGCTCCGAGCATGCATGCAGTGATCCTGTCTTTCATCAGATCACATTCATTTTGTCTGTAAGGATTACTGCGCATCAGGGAACCTCCTTCCGGCTGTTTCAACAATGTTTTCCGCAAGATCAGCAAGGTCAAAACCATTGATCTCATCGATCACAGGAAGGAAATGATCAGGAAAAGCACTGGTCCCGCTGAGAGCTCCGGCCATCGCCCCGGCAATAGTTGCCACTGTATCTGTATCATATCCCGCATTGACTGCGGAAATGATCGTCTCCATAGGATCCCCTCCATTCGCGGCCAGTATACCGAAAGCGCTCGGAACGGCTTCCGCAACATGCAGCCCCATTCCGATCCTGTCAGCGATCTCTTTTACTTTATCATCCCGGCTGCCTCTGCTCAGTCCAATATCCACTGCCATCTCTATTCTCTTGATCACGGATGGTGACGCGACATCGCGTCCGGTCTGTCTTCCGATCCGTTCGCCTTCTGATGCTCCATAGAGTCCCGCCTGGATCACTGAATACAGATCTGCGCCGTCCCTGACAGCTTCAGCCACAGCAGCAGCGATCGCTGCTCCGCCGGAGACCGCAGGATAATTGTCATGGGTCACCATAGTCACAACAGCAGAATCCCTGACCGCGTTTTCAGGTCTTCCGGGATTAAAAAGACCCACAGGAGATATCTTCATCGCTGCTCCGTTGGTTGCCTGCCGCGGCAGCAATGTAACTTTATCTGATTCAGGTATGCTCTCTCCCTTGAATCTTCTCACAGCCATACGCGTTGTCGGCCCGGCAAATCTGTCGAAGAAAACCGGATGACAGGACCAGTCGATAATAGCTTCTCTGACTATGTCAGCCGTTATGATCCCATCATTAGCTATAATGTGTCTGGCTATAAAATAAGCTGAACTGAAATCATCGGTTACCTGCCCCTTCTGATTTCCGTGCGCAAAAGTATCCATAGGTGTGACTTCGAAATCTGTCACTTTGTGCCCGAAGTATTCAATAATCTGCTCTGTCGTCCTTGCTTCTGTCGCGGCGCCCATCGCGTCGCCTGCGGCCGCGCCTATCAGACATCCGAGCACTCTGTCATAAAAGTCATACATGCCATTCTCCGTCAATCCGAAATAACTACTTAAGAAAATAAGGGAGATGCTGAGATCTCCCTTACATTCTAATTGATGTCTTATACTATTTCCAGTCAGCCATCTGAGCTACATTAGTAGAATCAACAACAGCCATCGGTGTGCTGTCGCCTACGCTTGATACATCCTGACCCTCAAGAGCCTTGAGCATGATGATGATACCCTCACGGCCCATGAGATATGGTGACATTGCTACAGTAGCGTCATAGGTGCCTTCCTCGATAGCAGCCTTAGCCTCTGCTGTGAAGTCAACTCCTACTACCATGACATCGTCCTTCTTTTCCTTCTCCTGAAGAGCCTTGACTACGCCCAGAGCCATGTCGTCATTTCCGCATGTGAATCCGACGATATCCGGATTAGCGTCGATGAGAGCTGCTGCTGCGTCGTATGCCTTCTGTACATCGAAGTCGCACTGCTCAACCGCAACTACTTCATAACCGGCTTTTTCGAATGTGTCCTTAGCTCCGTCTCTTCTTGCGTCAGCCTGAGTACCGCCCTCGTTACCGGCGATAACTACGACTTTGCCCGGTGTGCCTGTCTTGTCGATGATATACTGAGCTCCAAGAACTCCCTGATTATAGAAGTCTACAGTGATCTTTCCGGCAATTGCTCCGCCGGCAGCTTTAAGAGCTTCTTCATCAACCTCGTTTCCTGTGGTGATGATCTTCACATCGTCCTGGTTAGCCTGAACGATACCGGAGATCAGGCAGTCGCCTGTGAGAGGCGATACAGCAATAGCCGCATAATCCTTGACGAGCATGTCCTCAAGGATGTTAAGCTGTCCGGCAGTATCAGTGTCAGAATCTGTTGCCTGAACATCTACTGTGACTCCGTATTCTTCTGCAGCTTCCTCATATCCTTCCTGCATTGTTACCCAGAAGGAATTGGAAAGTGTACTCTCGATAGCTCCGAGCTTGGCACCTGAGTCCTTAGCAGGAAGCGGGGCGAGATCCTCGTCAACCTGTGCGAGTGCCTGCTGGAAAACAGTCATTTCACCGCTTTCAGCAGGGGCTTCTTCTTCTGTTGTTTCTTCTGCAGGCTCTTCAGCAGGTTCACTTCCGCCGGAGCAGGCTCCGAGAAGTCCTGTCATAGAGATCAGAATGAGACAAAGCAGAATTCCAAGAAATTTCTTCTTCATTTTTTTCTCCCTTTTTTTACCTCAAACATACAATAGCTAATATATCTCCAACAGTTCATTCCGCAAGGGAATGATCCATCAAAGCAAGTACATCCTGCACCCCGGCCCGGCTTCTAGGCCCGGCTATGGTACATTTAACGCCAGCTGTGGCGTTGGCAAACCTGAGCGAATACTCCTGATCTTTCTTCTCACTGTAGAAAGCATACATGAGTCCCGCAATGAAACAATCTCCCGCGCCGGTAGTATCCACAGCATCAACAGTACAGGCTTCAGCATGATATTCATTCTTACCATCAAACCAGTATGAACCATCACCGCCCGCTGTCAGCACAACCCCGTCACGTACATGATATCTGTCCTGCAGGATATGCATCGCTTTGAACGGATCGCTCTCACCGGTCATTTCTTCAAATCCGGCACTGCCGCTGACGAAAAGAGTGCATCTCTCCATCATGGCGTCGATCGAGCTCTGCTCAGTACCACACACTTTCATGAAACTCGGAACACACTGCATATTGTAAACGACTGGCTTGTCCTGTGCTCTTGCAGCCGCCGCCAGATGCAGAGCTGCCACCGGTGAAAACATGTCGTTGTAGAAAATATCCATCTCATCCATGATGTCTGCAGGGAGATCAGAAGGATCAAGTGTGTTGACTGAGTCACCGAGATTAGCGAAAATGCAGTGCTTTCCGCCGGGTGCTGTGATTATGTAAGTATGCAAAGTTGTCCCGCCGGGCATGGTAATTACATACCGGTCATCAACATTGTCTGCTACAAGAGTTCTGCGGAACTCATCACCGATAGAATCGTCTCCTATCTGTCCTGTCTGAAAGGCCTCCATCCCGAGACCGGCGCAGGCGACAGAAACATTCGAAGCACTGCCGCCCGGAAGGATGTTCTCCCCTGTGATGAATCCAAAACCATCATCACGCGGCAGTTCGTGGCTGTTGAGTACGATGTCCATCGCAATAGCTCCGAGTGATAAAACTCTGCTCATTTTCTATACCTCGCTTCTCTTTCTCCTGTTGCTCTCAGATATGAATACCGCGACGATGAGAATGATGCCTGTCAGCACCTCCTGATAATGCGATGAAATAGAGAGCAGCACCAGACCGTTTTTAAGTATATTCAGTATGAGACACGCTATGATCGTGCCAAGTATATTGCCTTTTCCGCCCTGCATGCTCGTGCCTCCGAGTATGGTGGCTGCTATCGCATCCATTTCATACCCCTGACCTGCAAGCGGTTCAGCGGAGTTGAGTCTTGCAGTAATGATCATTCCCGCGATACCCGCGCACAGCCCGCAGATGGTGAAAATGAGCATTTTGTACTTCTTCACGCTGACACCGGCACGGTTGACTGCCAACTCATTGGTCCCGCAGAACAGGCAGTAGTTGCCCAGAACAGTCTGATGCAGCACAACCGCTCCGATCCCTGCTATGATCAGCGATATCAGTATAGGGACATTGACAGGACCTATTTTGCCGGATCCTACAAATGTGAACAAACCGCTGAATCCGTAGAATGGCTTGGAATTAGTCCACACCAGTATGATTCCCCGCAAAATGGTCATCATCGCCAGTGTAACGATAAACGAGTTGATCTTGCAGAAAGATATCAGCATTCCGTTTGTAAAACCGATCGCTGCAGCAACTATGAGCCCGACCAGCATTGATACGAGAGCGGGAACTCCAGCAACATTGAGCATTCCCATTATCATGCCTGAAAAACCAATGATCGCTCCTACTGACAGATCTATCTCGCCCATCGAGATGACGAAAGTCATACCCACGGCCAGTATAAGATAGATCGAAGACTGGTTGAGGATATTCCGGCAGTTCTTCCACGTAAGGAAATACGGCGAAGCGATCGACAGTATAATAACAGTTACGATCAGGATGCCTACCAGTAATAAAGTATATGAATGTTCCCTGATGAATTTCTTCATGTTGTTCAAACGCTGATTTTCTACTTATTCAAACGCTGATCGCTCCGGTGATAAGCGATACGATCTCATCCATCGAAGTCTCATTTGTCCTGACTTCAGTGATGACTTTTCCATGTCTCATGACACATATACGGTCGGAAATACTGAAAACCTGCGGCAGATTATGACTGATCACAATAACTGTATATCCATCATCCGCTAATTTTCTTATAAGTCTCAATACCGCATTTGTTTCATTGATACCCATGGCGGCTGTAGGCTCATCGAAAATGAAAACTTTACCGCCCTGATTGATCAGCCTGGCAACCGCAACGCCCTGTCTCTGGCCGCCGCTGAGATTCCCGACAGGCACAGTTACATCAGGTATCTGTATATCCAGTGATTTCAGCAGTTCCTCTGACTGGCGTCTCATCTCCTTTTTGCGCAGGAAGCCGAAACTGCTCAGTTCTCTTCCGAGAAAAAGATTCGCGGCGACATCCATCGTGTTGCCTAATGCCAGATCCTGATATACAGTGGAAACCCCTGCCTCGATCGCTTTGCTTACGCTCAGTGACTGAAACTCCTGATCTCCGATCCTGATGCTGCCGCTGTCCGGAGACAAAACTCCCGAAATGATCTTGATAAGAGTCGTCTTGCCTGCACCATTATCACCTACGATAGCCAGCACTTCTCCTTCATAACAAGACACAGACGCTCCCTCAAGCGCCTGTACATGTCCGAAACTTTTATGTATATCCTTTACTTCTAAATACGCCTTATCCATAGTCAATTGAGTAATTAATTCTTTAACTATTTTAATGCTTCAAAATCAGCGCAACAAATAGACGTTGACTATACATTCAGTTATTTGTATAGATTTGTTCTATGTATTCTGAAAAGAGTTCATTATTTCACTCGTTACCGGACCTATATCAGATGTTATGACATAACAAATGAGATGTTGGATCACGTCAAAATGACTGTTCTCAATTTTGACGTGACAGAGTAGATCCTGAAATCACGTCGCAGTAACTGTTTTGCGTGATCTGACGTGACAGAATATGTCCGGAAATCACGTCTATAGCCAGATTTCAGGTGTTTGACGTGACACTACATGTCCGGAAATCACGTCTACAGCTAGATTTCAGGTGTTTGACGTGACAACACAAGGTAAAATTTCACGTCAGGATAACTGTTTTGCTTGATTTGACGTGATAAAAGAAGTTCTGCAATCACGTCACTATAGCTATTTCCCGATTTTGACGTGAAATTGAAAGATGAAATATCACGTAAATAACTAGATTCGAGATATCTGACGTGACAAAATATCTCATTAACTAAAAAAGGACTTCCTTTGTATCAGTACACTGCGGATCAGCGCACTTCAGAGGAAGTCCTTTATAACTATTTCAGTAGAATTTTCACTTACTTATTTTTGCATTGTCAATTCTTTCGTAGAATCCTGTGCTGCATTCCTGCTCTCTTTCCGGTTGCCGGGACGATTATGCCAAAGTGTTGAAACTTATTTGTATCATTCCATCCGTTTGTCGGTTGCCAGGAAGAACCTGCCGGAGTGCTTGAAATATTTATATCATTCCATCCGTTTGCGGGCTGCCAGGACGATCCCGCATCCGAGTATCAGAATGGTTCCGAGTACATAGAATATAGTGGTCCCTATGCCTCCTGCCTCCGGAAGTTCGACGCCTGATGTGTTGGTGATCTTCATCGTATAGACTTTCGATCCAGCATCATATTTCAGGCCGGAGCCATCGGCTGACATGTCGGTGCCTTCGTCATAATCCACGCCGTTCAGCCTTTTCTCTATGTCAAAATCAGCACTCTCTGTGTCTTCCCCGGCTTTGATGTGAATGATGACAGGACTGTCTTTCTTGTCGTAACCGGAAGGTGCCTGAGTCTCTTCCAGCTGATAGGTCCCGATCGGGAGTTCGAATTGTGTTATGGTGCCATTGGAGAGCATGCCGTCTTCACCGGAAGTCAGTCCGCTCATGATGAGCGCCCGCTCAGTCTCCTCACCTTCGCCGCTGACTGAATACAGATCGAACTCCGCTCCGGCAAGAGTTTCAGAGGTATCCGCGATATTGACCTTCATGAAGCTGACTTTCTTCATCTTACCATTGTATACGGTGAGTGTGTAGCTCGTCAGTCCGGTCTCAGGATCGGTCCTTTCACTGATCCAGCTCTCGTGGCCTTCGCTGCTTACTGTGACCTTGCCGTCATCTCCTATCGTAAAACAGATATCCGAAGTGATCGGCTCGTAGCCGCCCGCAGCCTGAGTTTCTGTCAGGTAGTAGATGCCGGCATTCAGATGCAGCATGTCTATGTCAGGTATGACACCGTCAGCACCGGTCACTTTGTCTTCGAAACTTGCTATAGGCTCATAATCTTTCCTCGGAACTCCATGAGCGTCAGTTACCTGTTTGTACAGTGCAAAATGAACGTCAGAAATGGCCTGACCTGTATCGGAATCTATCTTAACTGCCTTGAACTCCACAGGTCTGTTCCTGACAATGATCTCAGCCATTTCTTCTTCCGTTGCCTGATGGCACTTGCAGAATTCCTCGTCTGTATCGCTGATACTGATCTCACCTTCTTCACCGACAGTGATTGTCAGCGGAGTTCTCATGGCAACATAACCATTAGGTGTACCAGTCTCTGTCAGCGTATATGTACCCGGATTGAGATAAGCAATAGTAACAAGACCGTCCGAGCTGCGCGAAGTATAGCTTGCAGCTGCTGCATCGTGTCCGTCACCATCTTTCAGAGTGAATCTGGCATTCCCAAGCGGATCAGTCCAGTTCCACATCGTCTTGTATATCCTGATGCCCGGACGTGAATTGGTGACCGTATCGATACGGATGTTTTCATTGTGCCCGGTCGATTCTCCCGGTTCATAATTTACACTATACTGATAACCGTCGTGATGCTCACCGCCTGCAGGAACTCCTCCGTTCACAAGAGAGCCTCCGTTTTCTATAGGTGTGATCGTATCGTAGGTTATAACTTCTTCGCCGGTTTCCGGATCAACAGAGATCTCTGCGCCTGTCAGCACTACTTCGCGTATGACAAACTCACTGAACTGATGTGTCTGCCCGTGCTCGTCTTTGAGGTCATCGAAGAAATAATACAATTCATCAGACGGACTCTTCAGCCTGCGTACAGTGCCGGGGATCAGCTGATCAATACCCGGCTCAGCATCCGGATCATCATTCATGAATACGGCAAAATAGATATCATCATGTGAGGACATGAAGTCTTTGTCTGTCCAGACCTTCTTCACAGTAAGTCCCCAGCCGATCTGATTGCGCACATCAACAGCCGGATCAGGCTCGTCCGGATGATCTTCCGGTCTGGCTTCCATGACTCCGCTTACCGGGTCTTTCTGTGTTATGTCAGGATCGGTATCTGTACGTGTATAACCATCCTCCTCGCGGCGTGTATATCCTCTCGGGATCTCGCCGTCACGTTCTTCTACTTTCCATTTGGTTCCGACAACAAGATCACGCACCTCGACAGTATACCCCGCAGGTATCTTGGAGATAGCTCCGTTCGGCGATGTCCGGAATATGATCGCTTCTTTCTCTGCAGGAGTCATGGTATCCAGAAGTGCTTTAAGGTCTTCATAATCACTGATTGCCGGAGAGATCGGTACGAATCCTGATTCAGCTCCCGCGCTGTTCCATCTGCAGTAATTGCCTGCGGTATCTTTTACAAAGTATGAATACAGGTAAGCAAGCGGCAGGTTCTCGTCATCAGCATATTCCGTGCCCAGATACAGTCTGAATGAGAACAGCGTTTTGATATCCGGATATTCCAGCTCCGTCTCACCGTCTGTGTCATATAGTTTCTTGCTGATCGACAGCGTCCTGACAGTGCCTTCTTTGACCTGATTGTCATATATGACCTCCGGTCTCACGTTCATATCGGCAGGGTTCACGGCAAAATCCTTTCGCTCACCGACCGGAGTACCCGCAAGTTCCTCGCCGTTCGCCAATACTTTGTCATAGATATCGGTATTGACGCCGCATTCCTTGAAATAGTATTGTGACGTGTCCTGAGGCAGATCGATTACTGCCCTCTCACCCGGCCTTATCATGAAGACATGCTCGTATGTAGTCCCGGCGATATTAAGGTTCGGGTGATATGGGACAGACGTTGTCGTGTCTTTGTATTTTACGAGATCTTTTTCTCCTGCTCGCGTGCCGAAAAGGCGGAAAGTAGGATCGGATTCTGTGTTGTACCATATCTGATACGGGAACTGGATAAGGTTATTGCTGGAGTTTTCGGCAGCACCGGAAATCTTCTTGCCCAGTTCTACTGTGCCCGGCTTGACGGCTGCCAGGTTAAAACGCATGTGCAGATTGGACGCTCCCGCACCACGCTCCATGTAGAACATCTTCATGGTATGGTTGGTATAGTCCTTGAACACATAATTTCCGTCATCATTGAGATGGAAGATGCCGTCAAGATACTCTGCAACTTCAGCGTCCGTCTTATCAGGATATCTCGTCCTGTAATTGTTCTCATATACTTCACGGAGAGTTGTATGCTGCTGTCTGTCTACTGTGCCGTTGACATTGCGGATGATAGTTGTGACCTCACCGGTCCTGAAGTTTATATTTCCGATCGATGCCGCGTGTGTTCCGCCGACATCCAGTACCAGCTCCCCGTCCACATACAGCCAGAAGTCATCATCACCTGAGAACTCAAATATGATGTCATGTCCCCATGCGTCAAGTCCATTCGCGGTCTGAGTGAATGAAGCCTCCAGCTCCATCCCGAAGAAATAATCGACCGTTGTACGTGTTCCCAGATTGTACAGCTTCTCGCCTTTTCTGGTATATGTATCAGGTAATTCCTGAGCAAGTACATTCGTATCATTGGTAAAGTCGCAGTATTCTCCCTCAATAAGGTCATTGTATGGAAGGAACTGTCCGTGCCGGCCCGTTGGTCCGTTATAATTGGAAATCGCTCCAAGCTGATCGTAGACCGTAAAATTGCCGTCATTATTCTCATTGAAGCGTGAGAAATTCTGAGTGCTGTCATACTCGAAGTAACCGCTCTCGTTGTAGATGCTTTCAATGAACAGATGATTGGCGTCTACAGCATCCGGGCTGTCAAAAAGCTGTCCAAGCGATGCGGCAGGCTTGCCCGTTTTGTCCGGATCAGTCACCGGATATCCATCGTCCTTAAGATCTGTAGATACCAGTCCGTAAGAGTTGGTACCAAAACCGAGCACCGCTGTCTGACCTGAGTCCCGGCCGGTCTGAGATGGACGGCCTTGTTCGTCTTCGACCCTGTTGTTGAAGTCGATCATCTTCATCGTGATACCATGCTCGTTATTGTCGATTGTTTTCACTGTACTCAGCTGATCCTGCTCTTCCACAGGCACTACCACAGCAAAATAGAAGTCATCCGCCTCAGCCAGCGCGCATGGTACGACTTTACCATTCTCCGCTTTGAGTCCTGTATATGAATATCTAGCGTCATCCCAGGCAATGATTGTCGTATAGTTGGAACCATACCGCCTGCCGTCCATGTTGATACCGATAGGACTGTCAGACATGGTCTGATTGCCGGTGATCTGAGGAGCTATGTAATTTCCGTACTGCGCGCTCTTAAGTTCATAATAGTAGTTCAGTGAGCCGTCATCATTTCTGTACTCAGTGAATTCCCACTCAGCAGTATTGACCTGGCTGCCCAGCCACTCGATCCCTCCGCCGGTATCATAGCAAGGAAGCAGGTTGCCATTATGATCAACTACAAAGAATTCGTATTTCTTGGTCTCTTCATTCCAGATCCTGGTGTAAATCACGACTTTCTGGCCGTCATACACTTGGTCTTCATCGGATACACTTACTTTTCTCGCTGTGTAAGGCGTGAAATCATCGTCATCAAGCACTGATTCCATTACGAGATTCATCCATGTAGTCGCGCCTGTACCGGTCGCTGCGTTGAACCCCTGGTTTACATTATTTGAAAAATTAAGTGAATTGCCGTTGACTGTAAAATGCCACTTGCCTGCATTGTCTCCACTGCCCGGAACAGCTCTGATAAGAGAGTGTCCGCCGGCATCCGGCTCATCGGCGAGAGTTACTTCATTGCCGTTGACAGTCAGATATTTCTTCTCTCCGTCTACCTCAGTAGTGATGTAATACTTGTCCTCATCGACCGATTCAAACGTCCAGAACCGGATATCTGTATTTTCAGCTACAAGCAATATGCCTTCACCGTTCAGGACATCAGGTTTCATAACCATTTTCTCAGCTGCCAGACGCTGTCTGTTCGATACGACTATTTCCTGCGCAGTCAGGGCGGCAGAAGTAACATTGTTATCATGGTAAGCTATTCCGAATGACTTGCCGTCAAGATCGTATGGGTCGTTATCCTGATGCTCGTGGTACTCAAACTGGATCCGGGCGTTAGGGTCAGTTGCGCTGTTATATGCCGCGAATCCATTTCCGTTGTTACCGCCCTGCATGTTCCAGTAGTATCCGTTGGATCCCAGAATGCGGAACGTGTCAGCCTGATTAGGGAACGCACTGATCGTAAATACCGAAGCATCGCTTTCTGATACCAGCGACAGGCTGTTTCCTGATTGATTTACATATTTCCTGCTGTCGTCAGTGCCTATGCAATATACTTTGAATTGCCCTGCAGAAGCATCTACCGGTTCAAAGAAATAAGCGACCGCACCCCTGTCCAGAGCAGCATCCGGAGTTGAGGAAGCCGGCTTGGTCTTCTCTATTCCGGTACGTGTGGCATTGACATTGTACATGGTATTTTTAAAGTAAAATCCACCCGGATGATGCACATATAATCCGTTCTGACCGTATGTAACGATGTCTGCTACGCTTGAGACTTTGTGCCAGCCTGAAGGCGGCACCGCTTCCGGTGCTTGTACGATCGCATATACGGAGAAGCTGTCCGCACGGAAAGTTGCTTCCTCCAGCATTTCACCGCGCACCTGGAAAGACGTAGCCTCTGTATCGAGCACCTGCGCCTGCTCTTCACCTGTCTGTTCATCCTTAGCAAAATGCACAACGTATACGTTGTCTTCGTTTATTACTTTGAGATCGTCATTTGCATTACTGCTTTTATCTTCCTGATCGTACGTGATCGTGACTTCAACGGAATCTTCAGGTTCTATGATCCGGTCTCCTGCGATGAGCCTGATATCATAGAGGCGCACAAAATTAAGTTCCGCATCCTGATCCGCGTCCAGTTCCTGCTGTAATGCTTCAAGCGCGCCGGAGCAATAATCATCGTAATTATTGTCTTCGTCAGTGATCTCACTGACTGAAAGCACTGTCCCCTCAGGCAGGATGTTCTGAGGATCTCTTACACTGATGGTATATCCATCTCCTTCGTATATCAGGTCCTGCGACTCAGTGTCCTGCTCATGCTCAATTTCAGAATCAGTTGTTTCTGTGTTGCTATCTGCGGAACTATCCGTAACAGTTTCATCGGCATTCCGGCCGGCGCCCGGTTCATCTGTGATATCCGTATTATTAACTTCAGCATTCTCCTGTTCCGAAGCGGTATCAGCTTCCTGAACTTCAACTGCATCGTCCGCGGTACCTTCGTTTTGCTCTGATGCAGGCACATCAATTCCGCCCATCCCAGCCGCAGTGTCTTTGCTCAGAGTATTGCCTGGGAGTATGAGAACGTAAGAAACTGTAAGCACGACAACAATGGACAGACACAGTACTGTCCTGAACCGCCCTGCTTTCCCGTATATGAGGGTACGTATTAAGCTGTGAACAATGTCCGGAAACTTATCCATTAATAGGCTTCATATTATTGCAATTTCAACACTTTCCCCATCATAGTTAATTATATTTAATTAAACGCAACAAAACAATAAACAGTGATTAAGGTTATCCAAAAAATGAAGAAGCAGAACACAGTTCGCGAATCAAAATAGTGTTCTGCCCTATATGCTTTTATTCCTCAAAATCTAAGATCCAACAGACCTTTAACTTATTTCCACCATTGCTCTTCTTTTTTTATTCTTTCCTGTACTAAACTAAGATTTTTTATTGCCTTCTGATGTCCTTGCGCAGCGGCTTTTTGGTACCATTCTTCTGCTTCACGTAAGTCCCGATCTACCCCTTTCCGGTGCTGATAGCACATGCCCAGATTATTTTGCGCATCTGCATTCCCTTGTTCTGCAGCTTTCCGGAACCAGTTAACTGCCATGTAGTTATTAACGAACACGCCATATCCGAAATAATAGCACTCACCTATACTATTCTGTGCCACAGGATCCCCGTTCTGGGCTGCCTCAAGATATAGCTTTACTGCTTTTCTGTTGCTGCGGCGAACGCCTGATCCTTTCATATAGCAATCAGCCAGAAGTGTCTGTGCTTTTGAATCGCCCTGATTTGCTGCTTTTTCAAGCCACATAACTGCTGTTTTATAATCCTTCTCAACACCTCCGAGGCCTTCACAGCAAAATAAACCCATCATCGATTGCGCGGGAGTATAACCTTTCTTGGCAGCTTTCCGGAACCAATGTGCAGCGACCCCATAATCTTCTTTATTGTAAAATCTCATCCCGATCTGATAATCGCCCCTGCCAGGTTCATTATCATCCGGTTTCTTTTCCGCTTTCGGTTTATTATCTTGCGGAATCCCGTTCTGCTGCGGTTGATTCTGTATTGTAATGACTGTATCAGCATCAGGCAGCTCATCAGAATTTATCTTACTATCACCTATGTCAAACAGCGGGAGTGTTTCGTCAAAACCAGGCTGAGGTTCATTTCTTCTCTCTCCCGGGTAAACCTTATAGACTATACGCTCCGCAGGCTTTGCTGTATGTGTAAATGCCGCAGTGCCTGATTCCAGATTCATCAGGTCGCTTAACATATCCGCGGCTGACCCATACCGATCTTCACTTCTGTAAGCGCACGCCTTAAGGATCACATTGGACAGCGCTGCTCCCGCATTGGAAGGTGCCGGCAATGGCTCGCCGCTCATTCTCTTATTCTCAGCAACAGCAATATCTTCTGCCGTCGGCACTCTTCCCGGAGTGATGAAAGGCATCCTGTACCCGTTCACCAGCCAGTACATCACCAGTCCCAGAGAATAAATGTCGACTGTCTTCCCGTATTTCTGTCTTTTGAACACTTCGGGTGCCATGAAGGACAAAGTACCTGCATATGTCGCGTGTGTAGAATGGTCGAGATTTCTCGCCGTGCCGAAATCTCCGAGGTTATATGCGCCTATACTCGAGATAAGTATATTATGTGGTTTGATATCACGGTGGATGATGCCATACTTCTCACATACTACAAGGGCACGGGAAATATCTATACCGAGTTTGATGGTTTCCTTTTCAGTGAAAGGAATGCCTTCCCTGCGCTTTTCTTTGATGACGTTCTGTATCGATTTCAGGAGTTCCATGCGGATGAAGACAGTGTAGCCTTTGCCGCTTTCTGTTTCCATGTACGCAAAATCATCACAGCTGACGATGTTCGAGATGCCTTTCATTTTGCTCATCAGAGCGTATTCGCGCTCGACTCTCCGGAGCTCTGCCCTGATGCTCTGCTCTACAGCATCCTCATTATATCCGGAGGCAAGGAACATCATATCTAATTCATTCTCGTCCCTTGGGATAGAAATGACCTTCAACGCGGCTTTCTCAGTTGTATCGAAAAGCTGACGTTCTATCTCATATACTGTGCCAAAAGTGCCCTTGCCTATCTCTCGGATGATTTTCCATCCTTGCCACGGCAACCTGATCTCATCGAATCCTGCCACTTGTAATATCTCCTGACATATTCCACCGGATTTTCACCGATGTGTCATTTTCCTGTCTATTTGTTTTGCTTCCACTTGATTTTATCCAGAAGGCTTCCTTTTTGGCTGTTTTCAATCGCTTTCCTTACTATCTTAAGGTTGGTGATTGCGCCCTGATGTCCTTGCTCAGCGGCTTTTTGGTACCATTCTTCTGCTTTGGTAAAGCTCTGTTCCACACCTTTCCAGTAATGGTAGCACATGCCCAGATTGTACTGTGCATCAGGATTTCCCTTGAGTGCAGCCCTGCGGAACCATTTTGCAGCTGTCTCGTAATTCTTGATCACGCCGCTCCCGTAAAAATAGCACTCACCGATATTAGTCTGAGCCACGCTGTTACCTTTTCTGGCGGCCTTCATATATAAACTCGCAGCTTTGTAATCGTTGCGCTCAACACCATAACCATTACGATAACATACACCCAGATTGGTCATTGCTCTTACATCGCCTTGTTCTGCCGCCTTATCAAACAAAAAAGCTGCCGTCTGGTAATCCTGTTCAACGCCCTTTCCGTAGAAATAACACAGCCCAAGCATCGACTGCGCGGCCGCGCTATCTTTTCTTGCTGCCTGCCGGAACCAATGCACTGCAGTAGGGTAATCTTCTCTGTTGTAATACTCAAGACCGCGCTCATACTCATCCTCACTTGATTCGATCGGGTCGGATTTCTCCTGTACATGAAGGCTTTCATGAGATATCACATCAAGCTGACTATCTGCTGAGCTGTCTGAGTTGTCTGAGCTGTCATTATCACTGACTCCAAACAAAGGGAGTGTTGAGTCAAAAACTTCATGAGGCTTATCTTCCGGCTCTTTTGTGTGAAATCTGTAGAAAACCTGCTCTGCGGGCTTCACAGTATTTGTGACTGCTGCAGCTCCGGATTCAAGTTTTGTCAGATCGCGGAGCATATCCGCTGCTGATCCGTAGCGGTCTTCACTATTGTACGCGCATGCCTTAAGGATCACGTTGGACAACGCTGTACCCGCATTGCAAGGTGCCGACAACGGCTCGCCACTCATTCTCTTATTCTCAGCAACTGCAAAGTCTTCAGGCGTCGGAACTCTGCCCGGAGTGATGAACGGCATCCTGTATCCATTCATCAGCCAGTACATCACCAGTCCCAGGGAATAAATGTCGACTGTCCTTCCGTATTTCTGCCTTTTGAATACCTCAGGAGCCATGAATGACAGTGTACCCGCATATGTAGCATGTGTCGAATGGTCAAGGCTCCTCGCTGTGCCGAAATCTCCGAGGTTATACGCGCCAAGCCTCGAGATCAGTATATTCTGCGGCTTGATGTCACGGTGAATGATATTATACTGTTCGCAAACTGCCAGCGCCCGGGATATATCCATTCCGAGTTTGATGGTTTCCTTTTCTGTAAAAGTTATGCCTTCCCTGCGCTTCTCTTTGATGACGTTCTGTATCGATTTCAGGAGTTCCATGCGGATGAAGACAGTGTAGCCTTTGGTGCCCTCTTTTTCCAGGTACGCAAAATCATCACAGCTGACGATATTCGAGATGCCTCTCATTTTGCTCATCAGCGCGTATTCACGTTCAACTCTCTGAAGCTCCGATCTGATGCTTTGCTCTACAGCATTATCATCGTATCCCGAAGCGAGCAGCATCATATCCAATTCGTTCTCATCTCTTGGAATAGAGATGACCTTCATTGCGGCCTTCTCGGTCGTGTTGAAGAGCTGGCGTTCTATCTCATATACCGTGCCAAAAGTGCCCTTGCCTATCTCGCGGACGATCTCCCATCCATGCCACGGTATCCTGATATCATCGAATCTTGCCACTTGTATTTTCTCCTGAAATATAATTCATTGCGTTTATTATATCAGATTATACAGGCCCGTTGTTAAACTTATAGTCATCGGACTATTATCCAAGAAAACGACCCCGGCTTCATACAGAGAAGCCGGGATCATGCAGATCAGTTATTTAATTGTTCGAAAGCTAACCTGCTGTGGATACGCAGGATAAATCCTAACGGTCCATGATACGCCTGCGGGCTGCGAAATAGATGCCGCCGGCAATCACGAGGAGCGAACCGAGGACGTAGAAGATAGTCGTGCCGATACCGCCGGACATAGGAAGCTCGGCTCCCGACTCATTTCCGATAATCAGAGTAAGTTCTCCATCAACTAACTTAACAAAATCCGGATCACAATCTGTCAAATTGATTTCAAATTCACCAGATGTTGCATTCTGCTTAACTTCTATTATCGGATCCTTTGTCATCTTGACATATCCAGTAGGATAATCAACCTCTACAATCTTATAATAGCCAACAGGTATTTTTTCGAATGTGAATACTCCTCCCTGACCATAATTTACAATGCTGTGTTCCTGATTCCAATCCGTGTCCTCAGCTTCAGGATCAAGCTGTGTGAGCTTAATCAATTGGAAAGAAGCGCCGTTCAGAAGTGGTGGATTTGGATTGCTCATATTCACCTTATCAATTTTCTTTAAGGTGATATCAGTTTCAGGCTTAATGGTATTGGTTATTATTTTCTCTCCATTCGAACCTGTAGAATAAGCTACTGTAAAGTGTGTTGATTCGCCGCCGGTTCCATCCTCATTAGGAGTAACCGCCTCAATCACGGTTCCATCATCTGGATTGATGAGCGATACTTCAGCTACCTCATAGCTGTATACGTAGAACTTTCCATCGTCACCTTTGCCATAGTACGGAAGATCATTTACCGTTGTCTTCCATTCGCCCGTAACAGGAGTTGTATTGTAAGTACCACCATCAACTGTTGCTTCACCCTTGCGCGGCATATTGACATAGATCTCTTCGCCGGTAGCAACAAAGTCGAATTTGCTTTCATCGATCTGATCAATCTGTGAACCAGCATCTGTGGTCACTGATCCTCCTGACAGAACTTCGTAGTTCCAATCAGTTCCCCATGAGTGCCCCGGTCTTACTTGAATGATTACTGAACTTTCCGCCCAGACACCAGTCGACTGTGTGAATGTAACACTTCTGTTATACCATCTATTGCCAAAGCGTACCTGTCCTGAATCTTCTCCTTTCAGCGGAGTGAACCGAACCTGAAGATTTCCGCCGGCTTTGACATAACGGATGACTTCTTCTTTAGTAGTTCCATCACTGTTGAGAACTCTGACTGTGACCGGCGAGAACGCATAACGCGATGTAGCTGTCTCATCTTTAGGCAGCTCAGATCTCTTCTGGATCAGCTTGAAACGGACACCACCAAAGTTCTCAGCTCCTGTGCCTTCCCATTCCTTCTCAACAGTCACATCGGTAGGTTCGCTTGCAGGAGACATCTCAGTATTAGTTATTGTGTAACTGCCTTCATCCACAGCAGCAGGTGAATCCGGTATATACCCATCAACATGCTCCTCAAGGACATAGTACTTATTAGTAACTTTCTTACTATTTATGAATCCTACTTTAGGTAGACCATAAACTGTCACCGGAGCTGTATCTGTAACATTGAACTCGCAAGGACTATCAGCAGTAGCTGTCTGGAGATCGCCATTTTCAGTCAGTCTATAGGTACCAATATACTTATCATGGTACAGCTCATTGCCCTGCTCATCAGTTGCGATCTGGAACAGTGTATAGTGGACTGGGGTATCAGACTTGCTCACAGTCTCTCCATCCTTGTCCTTCCAGATTTTACCGAATACGATATTAGTAAAATCGCCCGTATTTTCAGCGGTAACCGTGGTACTAACATCGATGCCATTGTTTGCATCGACTTTATTCCCTTGAGAATCTTCGAATGCAGCCGCGTAGCCTACCGGATTACTCTCGACCTCCTCGATGTAGTAGCTATATACATGGATAGTCTGAACTTGCTCTGACGGATCCACATCATTCTGTTCTATCTGCGGCAGATAATCGAAGTATTCATGCCAGTTGTTTGCCTGGTTCAGAGTGAACTCGACTGCAAAACTCTGATCGACCTCATCGGTAGTATGCCCTTCATATGAATCTGACAGGAAGAAACCGTCTCTTCCGCCAACGACGTAGTTATCACCCTGCGTAAGTGTAATAGTCTTCGTCTGGTCAGCGGTGAATGTAATATCGAACAAGAACTTATCATCTGACTGAGTATTGTCTTTGATCAGTTCCAGATTCGACTGCCCGGAGCTCTGAGTGAAGACGATCTTGTTGGCGTTAGTGCTGCCTTTTATGCTTCCAACTATATGCATCGTAGTGCCTTTAGGCACATGAACTTTTTGCAGCTTGGTTCCATTGCCCCATGTATCAAGAGTTATATCTACCCACTCGGCGCCTTCATCAACATCTGTGTAATCTCGGTATTCCTCATGCACGAGACGCTTAAGAACAAATTTTGCATATGCGTCCGGATCATTCTTGATACCATCGTTGCCAGGCCATGTCTTATCGACGGTGAGTTCAATACCGCGAACATCGACAAGATTCTGCAGGGAGTTGATGACAATTATCTTATAATCATCGATGCCGTCTCCATTCTCACCGGCATCCTGTTCAAACTGAGGCGTATACCTGCTGCCGACTTCAAGCCCATTTGCCTTGCTCCACTTTGCGACCACAGTGTTGCCGCGTTTGACTTCATATGCAGTCTCATCTACAGAGTAGATAATACGATACTGAGTACCGTTGCTGTGGACGCGGTACATCGGAAGACCTTCGAACTCCGGCTCTGGAGTCTGTCCCTTAGAAATTGTCAGAACTTTGCCGTCTACATTGGTAAAACTGGTTATAGCATCAGGTGCGTCCGGATCGGAATCGTTGACTTTGACTTCCATTTGCTGCAGCTGGAATGTAGCAGTCCATGTGATATCGTCACCGGCAAAATCACCCCAGTGCTTCTCGATTGGAACATCGAGCAACTTTCGGTTGACGACATTTTGAGTCGTGCCTGTAGTCGAAGTACCCAATGAGGATGGATCTGCTACAGGATTTCCTGATGCATCATAATAGACGGCTTCAAATCCTTCCGGTACTTCTTTCTCAACTATGTAGTACTCATAGAAATAGGTCCTACCGTTCTTCTCTTCCATAATGGTCAGATTCGAGAATGTATCTGACCATGCACCACCAGCTTTCGGTAGCGTAATTGTAGGTCCATGATAATCGGTATCCTCACCTTCTCCAGTAGTGATTTCACCACCGCCGGAAGAAGGTTCAGTTCCGGACACAGTTATGTTCTCAACACCGTATTGTTCCCATTGAGTCCCTAAATTGCCATCAAATATATACACATTTGTAGTCTGCCCGGCAGCCAGTGAGATAGATGCAGCTCCATTTCCTTTTGTCTGGACAGAACCATTGTTTACCCTATATTGCCAGTTTTTAAAGCTATTATCGAGATATTGGTTGTAAGTCCAGTTAACGTATGCTGTGGAATCTCCGGCATATTCTCTGGTTTCCATCAGGCGTGGGTTACCCCAGCTGCTGTTGACCCTATACACATTGATGATGCTATTTTCCGGTCTGACACTGCCTTCTACCCATGAGTATTTACGTTTTAGCTCAAAGGTTGCAGTGCCTTCCGGATTGCTAATATTGGAACCATCAGCGTTCTTCCACTCTTTAGCGACTGAAAGATTGATTGGGTCTGGTCTTGGATCACGAACTATCGGATAATTTGTAGCGCTGTCCACTTCAACAGTTGAGCCATCACTGGCTGTGATATTGAAAGTGAATTCTCCATCAGAATCCGGCCCCTGAGCTGTTGCAATATATACTGTTGAATTCCTGAAGAAACCTGTCGGTGGCATTATCTCCTTAATGTAGAACTTCTGTCCAGTTTCTGTGACCGGCAGATATCCAAAATCAACATGTCCGCTTGAATCAGAAGTAGCCATAGCATATGGTTCGCCGGAACATTCAGGTGTCTCCCAAACACCAAATGTAGCGCCAGACAAGAATATATCCGGCTCTGTTGCGTCATTTGTCATGCTCTTCTTAGCTACATCAAGAGCAGCTTTACCTTTGACAAGAGGCAGGTTAAACTTTACTGACAGGTTGGAGTCACATCCGCCACGTTCCAGATAGAACATCTTCATAGTATGCGCACCGACTTTGAATGTCTTAGTTATATCATCCTCACCATGAACCTTGATCTCACCGGTAGTGAAGTTAATGGATCCTGTTACCGGCTGATGGAGTCCTCCGATATCGAGTACAAGTTCGTCATCAACGAATACCCACAGATCGTCATCTCCCGAGAATTCGTAGATGATATCGTGCTTCTGTCCATCCGGACCTTCCGCCTGTCTGTCTTTAGGGATCTGGAAATCAACACTCATGCTCATGCCGAAATGATGATTCAGATTTTTATTGTGATTCATTGAAGGCTGAGCATTATTGCTGGCATCATATTCGTGGAACGGGAAGAATCCGAAAGGTTTAGCATTTGCACCATTCGATCCGCCTGTATTCTGTGTATATGTATGCTCGTACAGTATGAACTGATTAGAGCTCCGATCATACTCAGCATAGTTTACATTACTATTATAGTAATAGAATCCTTGATTATCCTGTTGGAAAAGACGATCTGCATTAGGAAATGCATAGACACTGCTATTATGGGAGGTCGTATCAAACAGATAGGCGAGACTTTGATTGCTTCCATCGTTAAGCACCGGATAACCATCGGTAAGTTCGTCTTTTACTATTTCCTGCACAGGATACTCATTCCTGTAACTGTTAACTCCTTGATTATCACCGTCATAACCCCATCCCAGAAAATCCAGATTATGACCGACATTGATGGTCTGGTCAAACACACTCGTAGCCTTATTGCCACTATCATCAAGATTTCCGGAATGTGTGAAATCCGGCTGGCCGTTTACATACGGCACGTCATAGTCAAACAAGTTGACAGTCAATCCCGGAATACCATCGACAGTATCAGGCTTCGGACTGGAGTCACCCTGTGTTACATGGACATGAATAGTCTTCCCTTTATTAGTTTGGACATCAAAAGTCCCGGCGTTTAGATACACGCTCGTCACAACTGTATAGGTCTCATGCAATTGATCGTCAGTCTTCGAGAATGAGCGGAATCTTGAACCAT
Organism: Anaerovoracaceae bacterium; assembly: GCA_045113935.1. Lineage (GTDB taxonomy): Bacteria > Bacillota > Clostridia > Peptostreptococcales > Anaerovoracaceae > Crickella. The sequence goes on along the minus strand of JBGUJM010000099.1, from coordinate 1,611 downwards.
TAGTCTTATGCTGATAAATAGTATATTGGACGTTATTTTCCCATTCGGTCCACGAATTCCATTCTGATGATGGGAACGTCCACTGTCCTCCCTGATATGCCGCAGGCTCGTCCTCAGCTTTCCAGACCCATTCTGTATATGGTCTGAGAGTCAGGCTATCACCTGTTGTAAGGTTGATATCTGTCAGGTCTTCATCGAGATATACCAGCCAGTTTGAGAACGAATCAGTAGTGAAGTTGGATGTTATTTCCTTATCGGTGATTTCATCCTCAGTTTCCATTACATCAACTTGATCATTCTCAGTCATATGAAGGACTTGGACTGTTTTGTCCATCTCTGACAACTCATCTGTAATTGGCTTTTCATTAATTAGAACTGGTGAATTTTCATCAGAATATAAACCTGTTATAGAGTCAGCTGCAAGCTTGACTTCTACTTTGACTTCGCTTCCTTCTGCAGGTTCAATTTTCTCGCCTTCATAAATAAGTGAAATATCAAGCATTACAGGATGCAATGGAATATTTTCTTTTCCTTCTTCAAGACCATTCTCCACTTTTTCCTGAATATCAGAATATATCTCGTCATCCTCAGCGATTTCTGTGACGGATAATTCTGCACCGTAAGGTATCTCAGCGTCTGATCCGAATGAAACAGAAACATTGTATTTATTAACGGAAGTCTTGAGGACTGTGTTGTCCGGATATAAATCATTTGAAAGATCCTCACCTGAGAGATCCTCGTCATTTATTGTTTCTGCTTTATTGTCTGTATCTGTAATATCTTCATTATCTGCATTTATGTCTTCAGGTTTTTCTTCTGAAACCGTACTTTTGCTATCAGCTTTTTTCTCATCATCATTCGAAATGTCATCATCTTCAATGGTGTCATTATCATAAGATATATTAGCTGTATCATTATCTGATTCCGTTTCATTTGTGAAAGCAGTCTCTGTCACAGGTATATTAATTCCTCCTTGCTCAACAGCTTCATCCTTTTCAAGGGTGAAGGCCGGCAGGATCAGAATATATGTCGTAATGAATACAACCACCACGGAAAGAGCCAATATAACGCGCCTTCCTTTAGATAGCAGTTGAAGTATTTGAATTAATAATTGCTCTAACCTATTCATCAGATATGCCTCTTACTACAAAGTCTATATATACTAATACAAGCAACGAGCAGTTCGGTCGCTGTTTTGCCAAATTGCCCTCGCTGTTAATAATTACAAATCATAAAAATGACCAAGTGGCCAATTACGTTTATATTATATAAAAAACGAAGATATTTCTAAATAGAGAAAAATGGTCAAAACGTTGAAATTGCAACAGTTACAAGCCTGTAAATGTCAAGATTCCTTTACAATAATTCTTAAACAATTCCAATGCAAGAAAGCGCAAGAAAAACTTGCGCCTCTAATATTCATTTTCTACGAGGACTAGTATGTTTGATAATATCAAAAAATCCCATTAGACAATCCTTTGATTATTACCCCCTCAAATAAAGTATTCAGCATATAAAATATGCTTCAGACTGTAGACAAAGTCCTTTCTCCACTATGTGGAGGGAGGACTTTTCTGGTAGCAAAAAACAAGAACGGCAATCAAAAAACAA
>JBGUJM010000098.1:0-3807 GCA_045113935.1 Anaerovoracaceae bacterium | reverse complement strand
ATCCAGAGGCAACCCGCGAAGCCATGTTCCGAAGTTATCAATATTATGTGGAGAGCAGTGGGTTCACTTTGAGGTCTGTCTTGGAGTGGTATATCACCAAGCATTATGTGAGAAATGCAGAGGATGCACAGATACGGTATCTTTATCAGGACACATGGGAGCTGATGCCTCTGAACTCCTATCGCTATGGAGTGCAGGTGTTCATAATGTCTCCCAAGATTTTCAGGGCTTTCTCCAAGGACTTCGCGCAGACTCTGCTTCCTCTGGCTCCTACAGCTGTAGGGATGCTCAACACCATTAAATCCATGCTATATCCATATCTTGATTACAGGTTTGGGCTCGATGGCAATATTTATATTTACGACACAAGGGAGCATTGGGGAGACCCTAAGTTCTTGAAAGAGTATACTTTTTTCAAGCCTGACCTTAACAGGTACAATGAGACAATCCGTAACAGAAGCAGTGCTGCTATGGCAGATTTAAGAGGTGACATTAAACCTCTTGAGAACAGAAAAAAACTTCTTTCTTTGAGTGTACCTGCGGTCTATGACCTGCAGTATGGTCCTATCACTGTCATGGTTACTCCTTTCTTTGGTCTTGTCGACATGGGACAGGAGCTCAGCTTTAATGCTGCTTATTCTGTGGCAGTCAATCAGCTGGCATCCATAGACACCAGGGTTCCTATCGGAGAAGTTATCTACACAGTATTGTATTATGATATTGACTTCAGCACAGTTTCAGAGTATAATACAATGAGTATATATTGTGTGGCTGGAGCACTCACAACATAAGGAGCAGAAGTGGAAGCGTCTTCGTTACTGAGCAGCAATATAAATCAGGAACTCATAAACACAGTCCTGCATAAGATGCTTTTCACAGCATATGCCACAGTGATAGGCATAAGTAAGACAGACCCTCTCGCAGTGCTTGTGCAGGGGTGTGTCTGCAACCGAGGTATGCCTTTCACAACCAAAGCACGACTTGTGTATCCTACAACAGCTTTCGTGCAGGTTTCTTTCAGGCCGATGATAGGTGACAAGGTTCTTGTTGTAGGATTACAATCGTACAGCGATTTGATGTTTGAGTCTTCTCTGACACTCACAGAGAATGAGGTCAACAATGTGCAGCATTATACAATACTGGGGTGCGTAGCCATTCCTCTGAACATAGAGAGCGTCAAGGCACCTATCAAAATATCAAACGATGCTACATCTATAACTTTAGGAAGAGGAGCGGTACCTGGGGAAGACCCGGTAGTGCGTTGGAGTGAGCTTAATACAGCACTGCAGGGGCTGATGACAGTTCTTATGGCACACAAGCACTCAGGAGGTACTGCTTCTGGAGGTCTTACAGGCACTGTAACTCCTGACACCCCTATAACAATAGACATTACAGCAGCGGCCTCAGACATCTTAAAAGTGCCTGCAGCAGGAGAATGATATGGATTTGAAGATAACGCATAAAGAGGAAGTATGGCAGCCGCAGGGAAAAATCTCTGTGCTCAAGCCTGACATGTTTGAGATATATCCTGTTTATGAGTACCAGATTGCAGAAGGTGCAGAGGGCATAAACTCCGACAGGTTCGCAAAGTGCATAGCTGATAAAAAAGCACCTGTAACAGGCACTTATGTAGCCATATATGACAACGGATATTATAACTTCATCAGTTTTAGAGCAACTTCACAGGAGGCTGGATTGACAGATTCATCTTCCAGGGTTGTCATAGAAAAACAGGTTGTTGGCACAAGCTGGGAATATGTTCTGGCCGAAGGAACTGGTACTTTTGATTCAGAAGTGTTTGAGAGATGTCTTCAGAAAAAGAAAGCTCCTGTTTCTGACAGATATGTTGGAGTTTTGGTGGATGGTGTTTATAATTTTAGCGTTTTCCAGGCCACAGCCCAGGAGGCAGGGCTTGTTAATCCTTCCACCACAGTGGTCATAATCAAGTATCTTGCAGATGCTGAGACAGTTTTCGATGATGAGGAGACCTTCCAGATGGCCACATTCGCAGCAGTGAAGCAGAGAGGCAACGACCCCCTGTATCTCGATGAGGGCAACAGGTGGGCTGAGGTTGTCATCGGTGAGGCTCCTGTCGACCTCGTGATGGAGGATGTGCAGGAGAGCGTGAGAGCTGTTGACAACTGGTGCAAGGTCACATTCAATACAATAGCAGGGGCAGACGGGTATGAGTATCTGATGTACACAGTATCCGGTCTGAGCAAGGAGAACCCATGATAGTTAAGACTTTCGATGAGATTACTGAGCACATGGAGGACAGTTTTGACGGCTTCATAGCTGAGAAGACTGACGGTGTGAAGATAAAGCGGACAAATAACAATGTTGTCCACAATGTCCTGAAGGCTGACGGAAAGGGCTATGAGCTCGTACAGGCATCCTGTGTGGCGCTGGATTCCAAGTTTGACCCCGCAAGATGCTCTGAGTCTGACCTGGTCTCTGTGGCCAAGATTGCGGGCACTGCGATGAAGAAGGGGAAGCAGACAGTCCTGATGATTACAGCCAGGAACACAAGTTCCCAGGCACAGGACATCCTTTCCTCAGTGACAACCTATCCTGTGACCCTGAGATTCATGTACAGCGCTGACGTGTGGTTCGATTTCACAGTACCCACAGCAAAAACATTTGCACCGGGTGCCTCACAGGAGTATTTTGCGTTCTCCGTGGACCCCAACAATACTGAGGAGGACGGCAGCCAGTCTCCACTCATAGGAGCATATCCTGTGACAGAGATGAGCAGCATCGCGGTGACAAGTGTCACAGACGGTGCCGTGGTGGCATCAGGCTTCTCGTTCAGCTGTGCCTCGACACAGGGCACACTCGGGTATCCTCCTGAGACAGTGCTTGAGTTCAGGAAGAGGATTCTCGAGGATACAGACAGGCAGAATATGCTGAAGGAGCTTGAGCTTGAGCTCAACAACCTGCCTACAATACTCTCTGCCAAGGTCACATTCAACCCGAGTATCTCAAACCCATATCCTGTGGCACACGGCATAGCGATTCCTCCTTTCCAGATGCTCCTCTCAGTCAACGGAGATGTAAGACAGGATTTCGGTGACACGGTGCTCACAAAGACATATATACCTACACTCAAGGTGGATGCTCCATACGGAGAAACCCTCATAGTTCCTTCTGACAACTACACGGACGGCTATGTGGAGGTCAACTACATGCGCTTCATACCATATGAGTATATGATAGAGATTACATACACATCTGACCCGACCTTGCAGCTCGATGACATGATTAGGAACAAGGTGGTTTCCGTCATGAAGGGACACTACGGAAATCCGAGCAGATATACAAAGGAGCTGACAGAGGATACATTCTATGACACAGTGAAGGAGCTGGACATCGACTCTCTCAAGGTCCTCAATGTCAACCTGCTTGAGTATAACAGCGGATGGGCTGAGCCCGCCGGAGGCTTCATAGATGTCCCTGCCTCAGACCTTGCGAGGATGTGCGGAGTCAAGTTCATATGGCAGTCAGGTGAGACCATCAGGCAGCTTAACGTGATGTTCTATCAGACAGCCAACCCCTCAATCTCCATAGAGGATGACACATGCAAAATCACAGGAGAGGAAGGAAGCATCATATATTACACCACAGACGGTACTGACCCTGATGACCAGTCCACAGAATACACAGAGCCTTTCACAGTCACTTCCGGTGACACAGTGAAGGCCATAGCATACAGTCCTTACCGGAGTGGACCTTCTGACATAGTGGAGGCAGAGGCTTGAAGCAGATATTCAGACACCTGATGGGTGAGTACAACGGGGAGATTCTCAA
>JBGUJM010000097.1:0-42665 GCA_045113935.1 Anaerovoracaceae bacterium | reverse complement strand
AATGGAATGTATCGTAGATGTACTCTTCGAGCTCGAGCATTTTCTGTGATGAGAAATAATAATCTCTGACCTTGAGACCTATCATCGGAGCAAGAGTCTCACCGGTATCTATGCAGCACATGATACGGTCGACTTCTTTGCCCTGACTCAGCAATCTGTCTCTTTCCAAAGCTGTCAGTTCGTCCTTAGGAACAACGAGATCATGTCCGTATTGTTCAATAATACCCATTTCAGATCCCTTTCAGTTACATCAGCAAAAGCCGGAGCCTGATGGCCCGGCGTTGCTTTAACATGGAAATACAGTTTGTTGATTATTCGTTAACGACTTTGTTCTCTTTCCAGTCCCACTTGCCCTTGAGTGTGATTTTCTCATACCAAGGAATGAAGTATGACATGATCGCAAAGATAGCGAGCAGGAAGAGATACCAGTTGTTAGGAATGATATCCAGAGGGCTTACCCTTCCTTCACACATGCTTGCTACTACGAGGAACTGAGCACCGTAAGGGATGAGTCCCTGCATGATACATGTGAACATGTCGAGGATAGAAGCAGTCTTACGAGGGTCGATGTCGTATTTCTCGCTGATCTCTCTTGCCATAGGTCCGTCAACGATGATAGCAACAGTGTTATTGGCTGTAGCCATGTCTGTCAGAGCAGCAAGCGCGGAAAGGCCGACCTGAGCGGATTTCTTGCCCTTGAAGGTCTTGGACAGCTTCTCGATGAGCCAGTTCAGTCCGCCGTAATGCTTTGCCATCTCAGCGATACCGCCGCAGAGCATGGAGAGAAGGAATACTTCGATCATTCCCTGGAAGCCGCCCCAGATGTTGGCTGCAAAATCCATAAATGTAATGTCGCCATAAGCCATACCGATGATTCCTGCTGCGAAGATACCGATAGTCAGTACCAGGAATACATTCATTCCGATGAGAGCAAGAATGAGTACGAGAAGGTATGGGATGACCTTAACGAATGAGAACGGATCTACTGTGAGAGCCTGAGCTGATTCCGGTCTTCCGAAGATGATCAGAAGGATGATCGTGACAACAGCTGCAGGACAAGAGATCCAGAAGTTGGTGCGGAACTTGTCCTTGAGTTCAACTTTCTGGGTTCTTGTAGCGGCGATCGTTGTATCAGAGATCATCGAGAGGTTGTCTCCGAACATAGCTCCGGAAACAACTGCTGCCATTACGAGCGGAAGGCTGAGTCCGGCTTTGTCAACAACGCCCAGTGCGATAGGAACAAGAGCTCCGATAGTACCCATGGAAGTACCTGTTGCTGTCGCGAGGAATGCTGCGATTACGAAAAGTCCTGCTGTGAGGAGTGATGCCGGGATAATTGAAACACCCATATTTACTGTAGCATCTACACCGCCCATCGACTTTGCTACTGCTGAGAAAGCTCCTGCGAGGAGATAGATCATGAGCATAGCCATGACGTCCTCGTTTGCGGCTCCTTTTGCAAAAATAGAGAAGTTAGTGTTGATTCCTGCCTTGTAGTTCATAGCGAATGCTACAAGAACGGCTATAAACATAGCAACTACTGCAGGGAACTGATAAAATGCCATCTCAACGCCCTTGTTCTGAAGGATAATGCCTGCGCCAAGGTAGATGAGAATGAATACCAGAAACGGTACCAGCGCGAGACCGCTGCTTTTCTTCTGATTGTCCATTGTTTAATACTCCTTTTATAAAATTCCAATGATTTTTTATGATGACATTTAAAAAGCTGCAACACCAGATGCAGCTTTAAGCCTTTGCAAGTATAACTGAATTCAAGAAAAAGTATAATAGGAAAATGGTTAAAATAATAACAGCTTATATTCAATGAATCTATATTTGTTCTGATCAAACAAAAAAATCAAAACACACGTGGCAAAAAGAATAAAATTCACTTATTATACTGAAAAAATTAAGAAACAATTACGGAGTTTTTAAATAATCGTTAATAGGCACATCCATATTTTCTATGTTTTCCGGAAATTATATTATGTATTTCCGGAACTGGCCGGAACGGAAGGTATCTTCTCCGCCGAATTCAAAATCCCCTGCTGACACCTTTTCTCCCGGTTTCTTTACTAAAATGTCTTCATCCCATTCACCGGTTATGAGCTTTCTGAGAACATTATTGCTGCCAATGACAGTATGCTTCTCAAGTCCAAGGATCTCAGCGCATCTGTCGGCATAATCTTCTACAGGTCCGGTCTCATAGCAGCCTGTATCGATCACGGTAACTTTGCTGTATGAATCGAACATCAGCTTCATGGCCCGGAGACCCTTCCTCTCTCCATACTTCGCCTGAGCCTTCTCCAACATTGACAGCAGAGCTCCTTCGTCCCGGCTCCAGCCTTTTGTAAGATACATATTGCCTGCTTCCAGAAGGTTGCGTCTGGCGCGCTTTTCGGTGCACAGCATGATGTTGCAGCAGTCATCAAACCGGGGCATGGCCAGAACGGCACGGTCAGTATGCCATCCGACAGCTCCGTTCCCGCATAGTCCATAGGCAAGCATGATGACTTCGGCGCCTTCATCTTCAGCTGCTGAGACAGCATCCTGGATCACGCGGTTGAGTTTTTCAGGATCATTGTGGTGACCTCTCTCCTGCCACTTTATTTCGATATTGCCGCATTCAAAACGGTCGAAGACAGCATTGATCTCGTCTTCGATCATGGAGCATGCGATCAGTATTATCTTCTGATAGTCCTTGAGATCCGTCATATTATAGCCTTGTTTTTCCAGCGCCCTGCTTTATAGACGATAGTGGTCAGAGCAGCTCCTATCAGCCATGTGATGAGAAGTGAAACGAACATCATGTAAAACTGTCCGTGAGGATTCTCCGGTGACCGGGTCATCCATGTCATGATATATGCAAGCGGTACACGGATAACTACAGTTGATATCATGGAAAGCCACATCGGAGCCATGGTGTCTCCCGCCCCTCTCATGATACCCTGCAGGCACTGAGTTACTTCCATTGCTATATAGCCGAAGCCCAGTATCATCATCATGTGATAGCTTTGCTCTATCAGAGCTTCTGTGTTTGTAAACAGAGCCATCAGGTATTTACCGAACAAAAGGATAAGTATAGTGATGACCAGAGATGTCGTCATGGCGACCAGAGTACCCTTCTTCGCCCCTTCTTCGACACGGTCCAGTCTGCCCGCGCCAATGTTCTGGCCTGCGAAAGTGGTCATGGCCGCACCGAAGGAGAAGGCCGGCATCATGACAAAACCGTCTATTCTCATAACAATAACGTTGGTCGCGATGCACATTGGCCCGAAACTGTTGGTGAGAGACTGCACAACGACCATGGAAAGTGAGAAGATCGCCTGCGTTACACCGGAAGGAAGTCCGAGACGGATCAGCTCTCTGAAGTATTTGAACTCAGGTTTGAGATGTCTGAATTTCAGGTCAAAGCAGTCGGTCTTTCTGCGAAGCTTGATAAACGACAGGACTCCGGAAACAGCCTGCGCGATTATTGTTGCGAGAGCGACTCCCGGTACCCCGAGACCGAGTCCGGCAACAAAAAAGATATCCAGAATTATATTGAGGATGGTTGCCACGATCAGGTATATAAGCGCGGATACGGAATCACCCAGTCCGCGCAGCACGCCGCCGAGTATGTTATAGTACGCGGAACCGATGCCTCCTACAAAGATTATGATCAGATAGCTGTTGCACCAGTCTATGATCTCTTCAGGGGTATTGATGAGACGCAGAAGAGGCATGCTTATGACCGGAGCAATGATCATAACGATGACATAAGAGATAAAAGTCATTGTGATGCAGCAACCGATAGCTTTAGACAGTGATTCACGCTGCTTCGCGCCGAAATACTGTGATACCATGATGCCCGCGCCGACTGATATACCCATAAAAAGTACAAGAAGAAGATTAAGGATCGGACCCGCGCTGCCGACTGCGGCAAGTGCGTTATCACCTATGTATTTTCCCACGACAATACTGTCAACTGTGTTATACAGCTGCTGGAAAACATTGCCTATCAGCATAGGGATCATGAATTTTACGATCTGACGGACCGGATCACCGGTCGTCATATCCACCGGTTCAAAAATTTTCTTCAGCATAGATTGTCCAGTATATCGATCTTCGGTCAAAAAAACTACCCTTACATTATGTATTTTTGTGACACATGATGCAAGGGCGTTGTTTGTTATCTGAAATACATCAGTGAGGACTGCTTCCCCCCGACATTACTTCATAATGATTTCGCGGAATATACCGTGAGCAAGTTTCACACCGACGTTCTTGATGCAGACCTGTCCGGCGATTTTTGCCTTGCCTTTCATGGAAAGCATGGCCTGCATAAAGTCGGTCCCGGGCTCCAGATGATGTTCCGCGAATTCCGCATGACCCGTATCGACCAGCGCATAGGTGAACTTCGGACACAGCAGGAATATGCAGCTGTCATCCATGATCGTTGATACTTTGCGCACGAACGGATCATAGAAATCCTCTACAGCGCTGGTCAGAAACTTTGGCCCGAGGATATCCAGAGAGCCTGCTGAATCAGAGAAAATGAAGATATCTACTCCGGCCTTCTTTCCTTCCTCTATGTATCTGAGAAGCTGCGCGCCGAGCTTATCGAATACTTCTTTCATCTTCTCTCTGTCCTTACGGTACGCTTTGAAAACCAGCCTTGGCTCCATCAGAGCGTTGAGTATGGTAAAAGGTCCGGTGACTTCGAGACAGACATTCTCCCCCTGTGACTTAAGTGATCTGCAGGCGTCAAGGACTTCTGCGATCCTGTTTTTGCTGAAATCGATGTCAGGAAGAGCCAGCACTTCATCCGGCTTGGCGCATATAGGATCCTTGGCTCTCGGTCCGGTATTGGCATCGCCGTAATTGAGGATTGCGCCCATGGACTCTGCTTCTACTGTTCTGCAGAAAGGAAGCAGGACAAAATCTGAATTATCGTGAGATTTTATCGCCTTTGCCAGGACCTGCATCGTCTCGCTGTGCATATAGGCATCCGGAAATTCCAGCCCAAGACCTCCTGTCGTCTCTGCGCTGATTCCTACGGAGTTTGAATATGTGCATTTGAATTCTCTGATATTGCTCATTTTGCACCCCTTATAAGTAAACGATAATTAATTATTATCAAGCAATACGCTTGTATAAGATAAAATGCTGACAGATAGTATCAGATAAACGGATCCGGGTCCGGCGATCCGGCAGCAGAATCCCGGAAATGATCCAGAATCAGAGCGGTTATTTCCACCCTTCCTGTCCTTGCGGATTTGCCCAGATATTCATTCAGGGCTTCCGGCGCGACCAATCCGCGGTCAAGCATATATCTGACAGATTCCGTGCTGCGTCTGTTGATCGCAAGATCGAGAAGAGATTTGCTCCTGCCTTCAAAATACTGATCGATGATAGGATTTCCGTCATCAGGATCATGCTCCTCCATATAAGTCAGAACAGCAAGGTAACGGGCAGATGGCGGAAGAATGCTGATATTCATAGGATCTGTGTACACCTTCTTCAGACTCCTGCAGCTTGAAAATGCCGTTCTCTCAATGGATCCGACCGATGAAGGTATATGCAGCGAATACAGAGCGTGACATCCTTCGAACATGTCAGAGCCGAGAGCGAGCATTCCCTCGGGAAGAATGACTTCTTTCAGATTCCAGCATTTCTGGAACAGACCTGCCCCTATCTTCTTCACAGATACCGGAAGCCGTATTTCTCTCAGCGAATAGCAGTTCGCAAAAGCGTAATTGCCGATCTCAGTGACACTGTCAGGGATATACAGAGTAATCAGTCTGTCACAGTCCGCAAAAGCAAGATCGGAAAGCACTTCAACAGTATCGGGTACTTTGTACTCCCCAACTTCATTCTCAAGTTTTCTGAACCTGCTGCCCTGAATATCCGCTGCCATATATCTCTTATTCGGCAAATGTCTCTACTGTTCTGAGAACAGCCTGTACGTTCTTAAGCTCAGATCCCATGCCGAGACCGCATGCAGGCGATATTATGTCCGAACCGTTGCTGAAGCATGCCCTTGTCAGCTTCTCTACCGTGCTCTCATCCTGCATTTCAATAGCAAAAGTGCTGACATTTCCCATGATTGCTTTGCCCGGAAGGTTCTTCCTGGCTTCTCTCAGAGATACAACAGCATCAAAACTGAAAGCGTCACTGTTGATCCTGGCAACCTTTTCGTAAACGGACTTCATCTGCCCGCAGATATGAACGATGATTCTGGCACCCGCTTTGTGGACTGCGTCAACGACCTGATTGATATAGGTTACCGCGTATTCATCAAAGAACTTCGGACCCAGTATCTCTCCTGTACCGCTCGGATCGGACAGCGCGATAACGTTGGCTCCTGCATCGACCATGGCAAGAGCAAATCTGATGATCTCGTCTGTCACAAACTGCATGTACTCATGGGCGAGCTCACGTTTCTGTCTCATCTGTTTGTAGTATCTGGTCGGTTCACACACGGAACTTGCAACGCTGACCGGACCTACTACATTACCGATTATCGGGTAATCGCTGGTTTCAGCCTTGAGGAGCCTGATAGCATCAAGAGTGACTCTGGCTCTTCCTGACTCGAGATCCATAGGAGTCAGCTTTTTATAGTCTTCCACGGTATCGATCGCATAGCCGGTGACGTGTGGCTCAAAAAACTGAGTACCCATAGTGCATGTTGCGCCGAGACCTTCTGCCTCAACAGTCATACAGAACGGGACCCCGTAGTTCTCAAAGCATTTTTCATCAACTATCGCCTTGGCGAGATCCGCCATCATTCTTGCGTCAGTATGAGCTTCCGGCAGATATACTCCGCAGACATCCTGCAGAGACTTGGTTACCATGTTCATCATACCTCCCGGACAGATGCATGCAGGCCTGTCAGTCTTCTGTCCGGAAAGGATCTTGATCAGTCTTTCGTTCGCTGTAGTCATATTTATGTTTCCTTTTAATCAAATTTAGGGAAAATAAGGCATTCGGAGAGAAGCCTCTCATAATTCTCGGTTGCCCCCAGCTCAAGATAATCCATCTCATGAGCGAGCTTTTCCATTTCCCTCTTAACGTCTTTTGACATCAGTGCCATATAAGCACCGGTCTTGGATGTATTGCCGACATATTTTATACGGTCTTCGACTTCAAACGGCAGTATGCCGGTACCTGTAATACTTTCGGCCGGAAGATGCGCGCCGAACTGACCGGCAATGAGGACTTTATCCAGGTCCGCCATTCCTATGCCTGCGCGTTTCATGAGAGCCATGAATCCGGACAGGATCGCTCCCTTGGCCAGCTGGACCTGACGTATATCACCCTGAGTGATGTACAGCGGATCGCTCCCGTCTCCCCCTTCAGTCATCCGGAATGAACGTTTGCCTTCTTCATCGACATGTATATACTGCGATCTGTAGTCTGACTCATCGAACTTCCCTGCTTTGACAAAAGCTCCTGTCTTGCGCACGATTCCTGTTCTGAGGAGTTCCTTGGTAACCGTCAGGATGCCGCTGCCGCATATACCGGCAGGCTCGCAGTCACCTATGATCTTACGATCCAGACCATCTTCACTGATACGGATATCTTCTATCGCTCCTTCGGCAGCTCTCATACCGGAGCTGATATTCATTCCTTCGAGAGCAGGTCCCGCAGCGCAGGAACACGACATGAGCTTGCCGTGGCTGGCCAGAACGATCTCCCCGTTGGTGCCGATATCTATGAATATAACGTTACCCGGCTCTGATCTGAGATCACAGACATAAGCACCGGCAACAATGTCTGCTCCGATGTATGCCGATACAGACGGAAGACAGTACAGACGCGCGCCGGGAGCAGCCTTGAGACCGATTGAATCAGCTCTGACATCCTTGGCTCTGGCGAATACCGGAGCAAACGGAGCCTTGCCTATCGGACGCGCATCGACTCCCATGAGCATATGCATCATGGTGCAGTTGGCGCCGACAGTGAATTCGTAGATCTGCTCCTGACTGATGCTGTGTTCCGCACAGACTGATCCGACCATCTTATTGATGGATCCTACGATCGCTTTCTGCAGCTTGTCTCTCCCGTCCTCAGGGTGTTCGATCTCATAGGTGATCCTGGTAAGGACATCAAGACCGAAGAATTTCTGGGCATTGATCTCGGAAGCATGTCCAAGCTCTTCGCCGGTATTCATATCGATGAGCGAACAGACGACAGTCGTAGTACCTATATCGATCGCGACGCCGTACATGGCGTCTGTAGTATCACCGGGCTCAAGCGCGACTACTCTGCCATTGTGAAGCACCGCGGTGTATTCACCCGGCATCATGGAATGTTCATGAAGCGCCTCATATTCAAATCCTTCGGTACCGGTCTCCGCGAGGATCTGATCCTCAAACGGTGTCTGGTCTTCCAGTGTCGGTTTGTGGATCGTTACACATTTCTTGACGACATCCGGGTCAAAATCGAATTCAGGCATATAGCCCGACGCGAGAACATCATGTTTTTTCTCTTTCTGCATAGGCTCGATGCTGATGTCTCCTTCAGGGAGAACAAGACAGGCAAGTCTGACGCCCTGCTTTATCTCGTCTTCTTTGAGGATCCCGCGTTCGGTCTCGCTGATCTGTCCGGCATTTCCTCCCGTGATTCTGACACGGCACTTGCCGCAGAGGCCTTTTCCTCCGCAGGCATTGTCTATGAAAAGTCCGGCATCGAGCATGATATCCATCAGACTCTTACCGGTGCTGAATTCGTATTGATTTTCTTCTGAAGCAACTGTAAGAAGCGGCATTGTATGATTCTCCTGAAAAACGAAACTATGGGTCAATCACTTTCCGTATGCATTCTATCATACTTGAGATGATTGACCCCATGATAATTAGTATTAATAATCTGAATACCGCAGCCGCATGATCAGTCTGCGATACCGCAGAGTTTCTTGGCTACTTCAACAGCCTCGACCGCGTTGCGCGAATATCCGTCAGCGCCGATGTCCTCAGCGTATTTCATGGATATAGGGCTGCCGCCGACCATGACCTTGACACTGTCTCTGATTCCCTGATCCTTGAGCTTCTGGATGACTTCCTTCATTCCCGGCATCGTGGTTGTCATCAGTGTTGACATCATGATGAGATCCGCGTCAACTTCCTTGGCTTTCTCAACAAAACTGTCGAGAGGAACATCTCTGCCGAGGTCATACATCTCGAATCCGGCAGTCTCCATCATGATCTTGACGAGGTTCTTGCCGATGTCGTGAGTATCGCCTTCAACTACGCCGATAACAGCTTTCTTCTGTTCTCCCATACTTGCATCCTCAGGCAGATGCGGACGGAGAACGTCGAGTCCTGCATACATTGCGTCAGAACATAGCAGCAGATCTGTTACGAAATACTCTTCCTGATCGTACATATCACTGGCGCGGTTCATTCCGTCAACGAGGCCGTGAAGTATTCCGTCCAGCGGATCGAAACCTGCTTCGATATATTCTTCGCATACGTCCGCGATCTCTTCGTCTTCCATTTCGAAGACCATGTCAGACATCTTCTGCAGTAATTCTTCTTTGGTTGCCATATGTTTTAACTCCTTTATGATGAATGATTGGTAATCTGATTTCTAGCACTCTTCTGTGATACCTTTCGGCAGGCAGCCCTTCTTAGCTCCCCTGCCGTATTTGCAGGCGGCATAGATGAATGCGTCGAAGTTTTCCCTCGGAGTTCCGATAGGGACCTGGCATCCGGTGCCGAGTGTATATCCGTTCTGTGCCTCAGAACCCTTGATGATGCAGTCTTTGCATGTATTGATGACATCATCGATGGTTCCGTTAAGCATGACATCTACAGGTGCTACGTTTCCGACAAGTCCGAATACAGGACCCATTTTGTCCCTCGCGTCAGCAAGATTCTCCATATTATCTACGCTAAAGCTGGCAACTTTGAGGTTGAGCATGTCATCCCACAGAGGTGAAGTCTTACCGCAGATGTGTATTCCGGGCTTCCTGCCGAGAGTCTGGGTCAGACCTTCGATCAGATATTCAAGATATGGCTCTGAGAATTTCTTGTAATTCTTCTTGCCGAGAATATCCGCGCAGCTTATAGGGTCACAGATCGTGCATCCGCCGCCGCCGAATTCATCAGCAAACATCTCAGCATATGCAACAGTATAGTCTACACACCATTTGAGAAGATCATTGAGTTCTTCCTTGTGTTTGACAGTATCTCTCAGGATCATCTCTACCGGTCTGATGAGGCACGCATTGGTGAACGGGCCTGCGACCGGCATCGCGATACCCATCTCCGGGAACGCAGCCTTGAGGTCAATACCTCTCTGCAGTACTGCGAGGAAGACAGGATTCTTCTTAGGATTGTCTTTCATCAGATCTTTCAGCATGGACAGATCAGTAAGTACCGGCTTGGTAACTCTGTCAATTCCGACTTCCGGGAAATATATCTCAGAGCCTACAGCCTGTGCCATGGTCCTGAGTCTCAGTCCGGAAGCAAGTCCGACGATATTGAACTCATCTCTTCTTCTCCTGATGACATCGATGTGGACTTTGACATCATTTCTCCACTGCGCTGTAGTGTATCCGAAGATGTTCGCCATCGCTTCTTCGTTACTCTGGATAGAGAACGGAATATGGTCTACCTCTTCGCCTGCGGCATATTTCTGCGCGCGCTCACCCTGAGACATGGTCTCGGGATATTTTTCCATTTCACGTTTCAGTTCTTCGTAAGTCATAATATCCCCTTATATTCTTATGCAATATCCTACAAAAAGAATTATAAACGAGCAGTCATTGAATACTTATAGGATTAACCTATAATGTTCGGCTGGTTGCATATAAAAAAGTGATAGATGAATAATCTGCCTGTTGCCTTTGTTATGCTATATTCATTTCAGAAATAGTATTTATCCAGGAACATAAAGGGATTTTGAGGTACATAAATGAGCAGACTGAAAGATCAGATGACTTCAAATGAGAGACTTGATGCGTATTTCAAGGGTGAGGAGGTAGACCGCCTCCCTGCCATGCCGATGATCGATTCATTCGGACCGAAGCTGGCCGGCAGATTCCACAGATTCAAGAGGCTTTCACCGGAAAACCAGGTATATGTACAGAAGAAATGCTATGAGATACTCGGCCTTGACGGTCTTTCGATCGAATACGGTCTGCATGGCATTGGTCAGGCCTGCGGCACCGTTCTCAGTGACCCGGAAAGAGAACCGCAGGCAGTCATAAAGCACAGACTCAGTGACCTGTCTGAAGTAGATGATCTTGATCCCGAATGTGTGAGCCGCAAAAACGATCCCTGGATGGAACTCTGCTGCCGTGCCTGCGAGATGCTTGTGGACGAGATGGGAAGTGTTGTCGGTACAAGCGCGAGTCTTACAGGACCGATGACGGTTGCTGCGAGTCTGTATCCGATCACCAGGCTGCTGATAGCGTCACGTAAACAGCCTGAAGCAGTTCATAAGCTGCTCAGATTCTCAACAGACGCGCTCAAGCTTATCAGCGAGGAATTCGCGTCGATCGGAGTGGACATTTTCATCTGTGATCCGGTAGCTTCAGGAGAGATCATCAGCGAGAAGACATATAGAGAGCTGGTCCTTCCTTATACCAAAGAACTCGCGCCTGCAATACAGAAACACGGTGTCGCGATGGGATATCATATCTGCGGCAACACGACTAAGATCACAGAAGCTATGCTGGAATCCGGCTGTGATATGCTCAGCATCGATGCCAAGGTCGATATAGCACTGGCGAAAAGACTGGGCGGTGACAAGATGCCGATCATCGGAAATGTTGACCCTATTCACACTATGCTTCTAGGTACGCCTGAAGAAGTTGAAAAAGAAGTTCTGAAGTGTATCGCTATCTGCGCGGATTCGCCAAATGGCTATCTGATCAGCACAGGATGCGATATTCCGATCGATACAGATCCTGAAAATGTACTGGTTTTCATGGATACCGTAAGAAAATGCGGACCTGTCCGCATCGGAGAGAAGCCCGCATTTCTTCATAAGTTCATTTGATTGATCATCAGACCCGGACGGATCATATATCCAGATCTTCTATCTCCTTTTCTATCTCGAGGTCTCTCTCATTGAAAAGGAGATTTTTGTTGTGCCTGAAATAGGAATCGCATCCGTAGGTGCTGATGAACTCCACACTGTCCGGATCTGCCGTGAGCTCCGTAAGGATCAGAAGCATCTCCTTGCCGTCACCCCAGCAATTCTCAGCCACGCTGAACAGATTGTCAAGTCTTGTCCTGACTCTGTCTGCCCTCTCTGTATGTCTGCTGATACGGTCTGAATAATCATCCCGGATGATGTCAAAAGTATCTTCATAAGTCTGCCGGTCTGAGATCTTGTCGGAGATATCATAAAGCATGCCTTGTGTTCTGAGCAGTCTGTCGCCCTCTTGTCTCGTCAGAGATCTTGATCTGAGACCGGCCATTCTGCCCTTTTCCAGACGTTCGATGATGGCCTTCATGGACTGATGCGGAGGCAGAGCAGAATCATTCTGCCTGTACTGTTTCAGGCAGGATCTGACTGACTCAAGAATCCTTCGTTCTTCCATGCAACCTCTGATATCTTCCGATACATTGCTGAGAAGCAGTCCGATGAGAGTGTATACTTCGTCAAATCCGGCATCTGTGATGCGGTTTTTCATTTCATCGGTAAGAACGCCGTTCAGCATGTCATCGATCGGATATTCCGTTCTGTATTTGTTATAGAGATCCAGAAATACGGAAAACTCTCTTGCGATCCTGGTGTTCTGCAGATACTGGATGATAAGATCTTCATCCGCTTCGATCCCGTTCTGATCGTAAAGCTGCAGCATTCTGCTGAGGTCTTCCCAGCCTCTCGGAGTTACGATGGTTTTACCGTTAACAGTGGTTTCGACAGAGTAAAAACGGTCGCGCTTATTGTGGAGAAAGCTCATGACGGCAGGATGCATCCCAGCCTGCGCAGCATACTTCTTCCATGCGTCATAATCCGGCTCGACTATGATCTTCTTGAGTCTGTCAAGAGTAACGACATCGAATTCACGCGCTGATTCATTGTATTCAGGCGGATTGCCTGCGGTAACGATGATCCACCCGTCCGGGATGCGGTGGCCTCCGAAGACCTTGTACTGCAGGAATTGCAGCATCAGCGGCGAAAGAGTTTCGGAGACGCAGTTGATCTCGTCGAGAAAAAGGATCCCCTCTCTGATACCGGTCTCTTCCATCAGTTCATATACTGAAGCAATGATCTCGCTCATCGTGTATTCCGTGACATCATATTCACGGCCGCCAAATTCCCTGCGTGAAATGAAAGGCAGGCCTATGGCACTCTGACGGGTATGATGTGTCATCGAGTAAGAGATCAGACCTATGCCGAGTTCGGATGAGATCTGCTCCATTACCGCTGTTTTGCCTATTCCCGGAGGACCGATAAGGAGCAGAGGTCTCTGCTTCTCCACAGGTATCACATAATTCCCGAGGTCATCTCTGGTCAGATAAGCTCTGACCGCTCCTTTGACCTGTTCTTTGGCTTTGCTGATGTTCATATCATCTGCTCCTGTATATCTTCTGCTCTCAGCACGACCTTCATTGCCCATGCAGGCACTTCCGGTGTGCTGTAACCTTCATCTACGAATATGAATGCTGTTTTGTAATCCGGCATCTTCTCAGGGAATGTTCCCAGCCCGTCAGTAAAATATAACAGGCCTCTCAGATCAGAAAATGCTCCCTGACGGTCGAGTTCATCGATATATGTGAATACTGGCCTGAAATCTGTACCTCCAAGACCCCGGATATCCATACCGGCAAGATATCTGTCAAAATCTTCCGAAGAAGTGATGATCACATCCGACTGCACTGCCGCATCGCACTGGATGATGTGTATATTGACGGCAGCGGCAAATGAATCATGCTCCTGCAGGATATTATATGTTTTCTGCAGGAATCTCTGCACCTGCTCTCCTGCCACTGAGCCGGAGGTGTCTATCGCTATGACAAAATCATGTATACGGCTGCTGTTACGGTATTCAAGCGGTTCGATCAGAGGCATCCGCCCATACATCGAAAGTCCGTATGTGTAGTAAATATAATCGAATTCATCTTCCGAGACTCTGAGATCCTCATGCGAGACCGCAAACTGTCTGAGAAAAGAAGAATAATCATATTTCTCCCGGTTGACTGCCCGGAGATTCTGTATCATAGCCGAGGCTTCACGTCCCCTCACCCTGGCATACATTTCGATCTCCATCTGCACGTGTTCGGCGATTTCTTTCCAGTCTGCCAGGAGATCCTTATCCGGTGCACGCATCGCGGCATTCTGCGTTTTGCCGGCATCTCCTGTTTTATCTTCAGCCTCTCCGGAATACCACACAGAATGATCATCAGCGATGAACAGTTCCTGCCAGGCAGCCATATCTTCAGATGAAACCGTCCTGAGGAAGGCATAGATCTTCTCAGCTGTCAGGAATCCCGTGCTTCGCTTTATCTGCCGGGTGATATATTCCTGCCTCACTTTGCTGTCAGTGACGGTGCACGCGAGGCCGAGTTCATTGATCACCGACTCGGCAGCGATATCGCAGGCAAGATCCCATTTCGGTCTGTCAACTGTTCTGCCTGTAAATGGATGGTGGAAGACGCAGTGAAGAACAGTATGAAGATACGCTCTTGTAATCTGTTCTCTGGAGCCTGAATAGGTCTTCAGTATGAAAACAGGATCAAATAACAGCGATCTTCCGTCAGATGCTATCGTGCCAGCATAAACTGCTCTGCCCGGAAATGTCAGAGCCGTATCCAGATACCGCAGGTTGACCAGCAGCCTGTTCCTTGCAATATCCAGCACATCATTGGCTAGTTCTCTTATGCGGGTTTCGTCTGACACTTTTCGGCCTCAGATAAAATTACACTACTTGAGCAATTCACGTATTTTTCCCGTGATCTCAGCAGCTTTGTGATGATCTTCCCCGCTTGCCGTGATACCGACAACGACGGAATCTTTTTTGACGATCCCCGGGAAGAAGAAGTCACACAGAGTCTGGTCACTGGCAACATTTACAGGAATATGCCTTCTGCGGCACATTCCGGCGATACGGATATCAGTACCCTGATGACCTGTGTTCACTAAAACTATATCAGCATCATCAAGATCAGTCTCATCAAATCTCTTCCTGAGATAAGTGATATATCCGGCATCAGCAAGCTTGATGATCTCAGGCTCTGCTTCGGGTGACACGACAGTGATCGATCCCGCGAATTCATAGATGTTGATGATCCTTCTGACGGCGATCCTTCCGCCGCCGATGAACATCACACGTTTCTCGGATATATCAACGAACATCGGAAAATACAGACTCATTTTACCTCCCTGTGCCGTAAGGACGATCCTTACTGACACATTTTCTATTCATAGTATTTTTTCTTTACGAAGTGATTCAGTATACCGCCTGCAACTATTATTGCGAGAGCGATGTATATAACTTTGATCGCGGCTTCCTGCGTATCAACGATCGTCCCTCCGTCCTCATCCAGCTCGATGTGCAGCGCGTCTTCCGGCAGGCTTGACGCGAGGAAAACGATATCTCTGTCATACCACTTCTGTTTCTTCTTGCTGAATGCGGCACAGGGCATCTCTTTATTGAGAGCCGGTACATCAAGTGTGAATCTGCCGTATCCGGTGGTCTCATCAGCAGGGATCCACTCGGATTTGCCGGCTGAGGCCGCTTCTGCCGCAGTTCCGGGATATACATAGGCATAGCTCGTGCTGGATATCGTGATGACGGCAGTCATATGTCCGTCCTCACTTGTCAGCTCGGCGTCCGTGATCCTGAAAAACTGCGAACCTGAAATGGCATCCACACTGTATGTCCCGTCAGAAAAATCCCCGGGATATACGGGCGTCATTCCGTATATCAGGGAACCGTCCTGCTTGCTGCGGTCGTACTGCACATTCTTCTGCCCATCATCTTCCGCGGCAGAGGTCTCCCCGCTTTCTTCGGTTTCATTTCCTTTGATCACGACAGGTCCCGCAAAAACAACGCTGCAGGTCAGCAGGAACACAGATACCATTATTAATAAACAGAATACCAAGTGTCGCTTCATAATTACAGGTTTTTCTTACGGTATATGAAAAAAACAGATATTGCGCCCAGCAGAGCAAGGTATGCCAGCAATATGACGATTCCGGTCAGCTCCGGCGCTTCTCCGTACGATATGCTTCTGATCATCCCGCTCGCCTGGGACAGAGGCATGATCTCGATCAGCTGCCTGAAACCATCCGGCATTTCCTCTGTAGAGAAGAATGTGTTGCACAGGAATGACATAGGCATGATGATGTATGTATTGAACCTCGGCGCGTCAGAATATGTTTTGGCAAGGAAAGACAGAACAAGCGCCAGCGTGGCGAATACCATGCCGTTGAGGATCATGATTACAAAAGACAGCCAGCTGAAGATCAGACCATGTCTCACAGGTATCGTGAGTATGAGAATGACAAACGCGGCATACAGACCTCTGAGACTGCCTCCCAGGACCTGACCGAGAATGAACTGCCACAGAGGTGTCGGCGATACCATTACCTGATCGAGAGCTTTCTCATAGAGACGCTGTACACTCATATTCTGAGCGATCGCGCTGAAACTGCCTGTCATTGTCACCATGGCAACAAGACCCGGCACAAGGAAATGGATATAAGGCTGTCCGTGGGAAGTAGTTCTGATACCGAGACCGAAAATAATAAGGTACATCAAAGGAGAGATCATTGCCGCAACAGTGATCTTATAGAAGTCACGTCTGAATTCGACCCATTTTTCCCAGAGTACCGTTATGATTCCCATGTTTTTCCCAAAGTGTGTAAAACAGGACCGCTCTTCTGTTACATTATTTTGCGGCCGGCGCATTCGACGAATACATCTTCAAGCGTTGTGCTTCTGAGAGCAGCATCTGCCCCGGCTGTTTCCAGATACCGGATCGCTGCTTCCCTTTCAGTGAAATGTGTGCTCTTAAGTGATCCGTCTCCGGTCTCATCTACTGTGAACCGCCCGAGCTCTTCGATCAGAGCATCCGGGGTATCAAGCTTCTGCAGTCTGCCGCGGTTGATCATGGCTACTCTGTCACAGAGAGCCTCTGCTTCCTCAATGTAGTGTGTCGTCAGAAGAATGGTCATCTTCCTGTCATTGACCTGACGCAGAAGGTTCCACATCTGGCGTCTGGACAGAGCATCCATTCCCGCAGTCGGCTCATCAAGAAGCAGTATTTCAGGTTCGATCAGCAGAGCCCGGCAGATCATGAGCTTGCGCTTCATTCCGCCGGAAAGATGTCTGACCGTCCTTCTGTGATAATCCCCCAGCCCCGCGAATTCGAGCAGTTCGTCAGACTTGCGCTTGATCTCTTTGCGCGGCATATAATAAAGGCGCCCCTGATATTCCATGACTTCATCCATGGTCATATCCTGGCGCATCGAGTATTCCTGTGTTATGACGGCAAGCTTACGCTTCTGCTCCGAAGCGGCGCGCGTCAGTTTGGCACCATCGATCCGGACCTCACCGGAAGTCGGCAGCAGTACAGTAGAAAGCATGCTGATCGTTGTTGTTTTGCCCGCTCCGTTAGGTCCGAGCAGACCAAAAAACTCTCCGGTCTCTATCGTAAAAGACAGACCGTCGACAGCGGTAAAGTCTCCGAATTTCTTGGTCAGGTCTTTCAGTTCAATCATTTGGATTCTTTTGCGATCAGAAGTGAAAAGTACCCTGCATCGTCAGGTATATCTTCAAGGGATCTGTATATATGCTCATTCTCCATCGTGCAGTTCTCTACACCCTGCACATCCATGCCTGAACGCGCAAGCATTTCCTTGACATCTTTCATGTGACTGGCGGATTTCATAAGCACATAATTGCCCGGCCACTCAAGCCTGCCTTCAGCGTTATGAAGCGCCGGTATGATGTGAAGCGGCTCATTCCATTCTGCAAGGGATGTCCCCAGTGCTGAAGCAGCCGCGCAGAACGACGGGATACCGCTGACGAGTTCGGTTTTATATCCGTCAGCTTCAAGGATATGCTGGATATAGCTGAAAGTACAGTAGATGGCAGAATCTCCGAGAGTCAGATAGACTACATTTCTGCCTTCATCAAGATAGCGCTCGATCGTATCTGCTGCCTTGCGGTGGCTTTCCTCAAGGATCTTACGGTCTTTTACCATAGGCATATAAACAGGAACGAGTTCCTTCTCCGCCAGCTCCGGAACAGCGGCAGCAGCTATCCTGTACGCAACTGTTTCCTGCGGAACTTTACCCGGCAGAGCCATTACGTCATTTTCTCTGATCAGTCTGCATGCTTTGAGGGTCATCAGCTCCGGATCTCCCGGACCGACACCGACTCCATATGCGATTCCTCTACTCATACATAGCTCCTATCTCTGTGAGTTTGTCTGCAAGTGATTCAAGTGTTGCTTCCTCAGAAACATAAGTCTTCATACCGTATTTTTCAGCTTCGGCTGCTGTCTGTTTACCGATGCATACCGCTTTGACAGAAGAGTGATCCTTAAGACCG
Organism: Anaerovoracaceae bacterium; assembly: GCA_045113935.1. Lineage (GTDB taxonomy): Bacteria > Bacillota > Clostridia > Peptostreptococcales > Anaerovoracaceae > Crickella. Next base: position 24,160 of record JBGUJM010000097.1, on the reverse strand, counting down.
CTGCCGCTTACGAATCCTCTGACTGTTGAGGCGCTGGTGAATACCGCGTATGTAGCGGGATCACTGAATATTTCTTCAGAGTCGAACCAGTCAAATGAACGGTATTCAGTGTCATAAGTAGCAATATCCGCAACCGTGACCCCGTTGACGGAAGAGATCTCATCAACAAGTTCGTGATTCCCTATGCGTGCCCTTGGAATAAGGACTCTGTCGCCATCCCGCAGCTTGCGGCTGAGCTCTCTTCCGAGATGCGTACCGTCATATACAGAAGGCACCAGATCGGCTCTGATACCGTATTTCAGAAGTTCCTGCTGCGAACCTTTTCCTATGCAGGCGACGCGGCAGAATGCCATGGCACGGATATCTGACAGTTCAAAAAGCTTGTCCATGAATATCCGTACACCGCTCGGGCTGGTAAATACGACCCACTCATATCTGCCGGCAGTGAGGTCGGCGACAGCCTGCGCAAAATCATTGCTGTCCTCTGCCGGTACGATATTGATCGTCGGAAGTTCGATGACTTCCGCGCCTCTGTCACGGAGCATTGCTGACAGACGTGAACTGAGTTCTTTCGGTCTGGTCACTACTGCTCTGACACCGGAAAGCGGAAGAAGACTTCTCCATTCAAAGGTATCGGCCAGACCGGCCACATCACCGATAACGATCACTGCAGGCATTTTCACCTTCTCTGCCCTTGCGGTCTTTTCAATATCTTCAAGTGATGAAATTATCGTCCGCTGGGATGCTGTTGTTCCCTTTTCAATGATTGCTGCAGGCGTGTCCGGATCCATGCCGGCGCTGAGTAGACCGTTTGCTATGACAGGCAGTGAGGATACTCCCATCAGGAATACAAGCGTTCCGCCCCCTTCCGTAAGAGCGACGAAGTCGATATTATGGGTGTTGTCTTTTCTGCGGTGACCAGTGATCACATGAACGCTCGAACAGAAGTCTCTGTGGGTCACAGGAATTCCCGCGTAAGCCGGGACCGCGAAAGCACTTGTGACACCCGGAACGATCTCGTAAGGGATCCCGTTTTCCCTGAGCAGTTCAAGTTCCTCTCCTCCTCTGCCGAAAACGAAAGGATCACCGCCTTTGAGACGTACAACATTCTTTCCTTCGAGTGCCTTGTCAAGAAGCAGCCGATTGATCTCAGACTGTTTCAGTGCATGATTTCCTGAACGTTTTCCGGCGTAGATCATTTCCGCACTGTCAGGCGCACAGGAAAGAATACCGCCGCCAATCAGTGCATCGTAAACTACAACATCTGCCCGGCTGAGGACCTCTCTGCCTTTTACAGTTAACAGCGCTGCATCACCCGGTCCGGCTCCGACAAGCCATACCTTGCCTGCAGGCGGAATGTATGCGGTACCTGTTATTTCTGCTTCTATTTTTCTTGCCAGCTCAGTACCGAGCCTGGCGGCATCACCTGCCGGTCCGCTGAGATTGGCTCTGATCAGTCTGCCCGAGACCGGATCATATCTCATTCCGGTGATATTGACGGTATCACCTGAGATCCAGGCAAAAGCCGTATCCGGTGATCCGCAGTCAGCTCCCGTTTCTCTTATAAAAGCTCTTTCTGCGATTGCAGCGATACGGGATTCTTCTGAATCGACAGACTTTAGATAGTCATGGTCCTCTTCTGCTCTGCCCTGTATCCCGAGTATGCCCTGGCAAGGTGCAGGAAGCATTTCTTCAGGACCGAAATACCGGCTGATGCGGTGTCTGAGACCAAGCCTCTTGACCCCTGCCGCAGCAAGGATAAGAGCGGAATACTGTCCTTCATCGAGCTTGCGTATTCTGGTCTCGACATTGCCTCGTACAGGTGCTGTCTCAATTCCCGGGAAGATTTCTTTGATCTGAAGTTCCCTTCTCAGGCTTGAAGTACCTATCGGAAGGGACGGGTCGATCTCGGATGCGCCTGCAGGAAGTATCAGAACATCCCGCGGATCCTCACGGTCCGAATATGCGAGCAGCGGAAGATCCTCAGGGATATCTTGTGGCATATCCTTGAGGCTGTGCACACTGATGTCAGCCCGGAATTCACGCAGAGCTTCATCGAGCTCCCTGACAAAAAGACCTTTGCCGCCGATCTTATCCAGCGTTCTGTCCTGTATTCTGTCACCTGTTGTCTTCATAGTGACTATCACAGAACGGATATTCTGATCTGATTCCAGTATCCGGTCTCTGACCAGTTCAGCCTGGATAACGGCAAGTCTGCTCTCCCGGGATGCTATTCTGATTATCTTTTTTCTGTCTTCCATGATCTTAACCGTCTCAACTGTATTATGTGTATCAGGAGACAATTCCTGCTGACACTCTATCCTATTCTGCCTTCTCTGATGCACTCGGCAAGCTCTTTTGCGTAATATGTCTCGTATATAGAAGCGCCTGCGCGGAAAGCCGCTACGGCCATTTCGCACATGATGCTCTTTTCATCGATCCATCCCTGAGCCGCTGCCGCTTTGACCATTGCATACTCACCGCTGACACTGTAAGTCGCGACCGGGATATCTGTGCGCTCATATACGTCCCTGATCATGTCGAGATAGGACATGCAAGGCTTGACCATGATGATATCAGCTCCCTCTTCCACGTCCAGAAGGGCTTCTTTGATGCCTTCTCTGCGGTTGTGAAAATCCATCTGATAGCTTCTCCGGTCACCGAAAGACGGTGCCGAACCGGCCGCTTCACGGAACGGACCATAGAAAGACGACGCGAATTTTACCGCATAAGACATGATCGGAGTATTGGTAAAACCATTGTCATCCAGCGCTTGCCTGATCGCGGCTACTCTGCCGTCCATCATATCAGACGGAGCAACCATGTCAGCGCCTGAAAGAGCCTGTGATACAGCAGTTTTCTGTAACAGCTCCAGAGTTTTGTCATTATCGACATCGTGTCTGCGTCCGCATTCACATACGACTCCGCAATGACCGTGTGATGTATACTCGCAAAGGCATACATCAGTGATCACATACATCTCAGGGTATTTGTTTTTGATGTAGCTGACCGCGCGCTGGATGATACCGTCCTCAGCGTAAGCCTGAGTACCCATCTCATCCTTATGCTCCGGAATACCGAAAAGCATGATGCTCGACACACCAGCCTCGAGGAGTTCCTCGAGCTTGGGATCGACCATATCGACAGTATATCTGTACTGTCCCGGAAGTGCACTGATCTCATCGACCTTTGCGGTTCCATCCATGACAAACATCGGATAGATCAGTGAAGAAGCATCTATCCTTGTCTCTCTGACCATCTTGCGGAGACCAGGCGTAGTGCGAATTCTTCTTGGTCTTGTAATAAGTTCCATGATAGTAATAACTCTCTTTCCGGGGTCAGGAATTACCTTTCCCCTATTATTAGTATTATAAATTGCGGATCAGTTCAATGATCCTTTCGTAATTTTCCGGTCTGTGCGGAAAAATACAGGCCGTGCAGATCTTGATAGTCCGTTCGTTTCTGACCTTGTAGGTCGGATTGCCCGGGCAGCTGTCCAGGTGATAAAGCGGACAATAACAGAAGAGACAGTTGATCTCCTCTGTTCCTTCATGGCATGGGTAATATTTACAATCTCTATTCTCAAAATACTTATATGAGTTGTTCATGTCTGTGAAACCTTATCATAGCATCTCTGAACTTTCCTGCTGCGTCCGGGCAAGAGCGGTACCACAGATGCGGATAGCCCCATATGTGATCAGGACCATAATGAATGCAGTCCCAGGACTTTCCGCTTCCGGGCTTGACTGCCCTCGCGTCTGTTCCGTTATTGTCACTGTCAAAATAATGGAACTCATGTCCTTTTATATTCCGGCCGTCCGGAAGTGTGATACTGATATATCCGAATCTCGACAGCTTCCCTGTATAGTGGGAATGCCCCCGGATCAGTCCGCACATAGACCATGTTTTTCCCTCCTGATCTTCGAGCGAATCCATAAGATACATGAATCCGCCGCACTCGGCGAGACTAGGCATTCCGCCTGATACCGATTTCCGGATCGAAGATATCATAGAAACATTGCTGCTGAGCTGCTCAGCATACAGTTCGGGATATCCGCCGCCAAGCAGCAGACCGTCCGCCTCTGCCGGGATCCTCTCATCGTGCAGAGGTGAGAATTCTTTTATAGTCATACCTGCCGCTTCGAGGACTCGCAGGTTCTCTTCATAGTAAAAGCAAAACGCTTCATCTCTGGCGACAGCAAGGACCGGTTTATCGCTGACTGCAGACAGACCGGGTGCGGTATCAGCGTATCCAGCTTCTGTATTATCCGTAACGATGTCATAGCTGCCAGCCGCTTTCATGATGTTAAGCAGCGCTTCGATATCAACGTTGTTCTCCAGGAGCTCTGCTGCAGCATCGACTTGATTCATCAGATCATCTATCTCGCCCGGCATGACGAGACCGAGATGCCTGCTTTCGAGTTTTACATCAGGTGATACAGGGATACCACCGAGCAGAGTTACTCTGTCCGGCAGGTTTCTCCTGATCAGAGGAGCGATCTGCGCGTAAAAATGAGGAGAAATCCTGTTGAGAATGATACCGCGGATAAGGCCGTATGAATCATCTGCCAGGATACCTTTGATGACTGATATCATCGTCTGACCCATTCCCTTGACATCAACAACAAGCACTGCCGGAGTGTCTGTTATACGGGCGATGTCGTAGCATGAGCCCGTAAGATCAATGCCGGATCTTGCGGGACTGCCTGCGGAAACACCGTCATAGATACCCATGACCCCCTCGATCACAGCATATTCATTCAGTGTGCGCGAGAATATTTCCTGTATCTCTTTTTCATCAGAGAAGAAACTGTCGAGGTTGCCTCCGGGCACGCCAAGTACACGTCTGTGAAACATCGGATCGATATAATCAGGTCCGCATTTGAATGAGGCAGTATCAAGGCCGCGTCCTGTCATCAGTCTCAGAAGACCGCATGTTATTAAAGTCTTGCCGCTGCCGCTCTTCGGGGCCGCGATCATGATTCGTTTCATACTGCTCCTCTGTGTACGGATCTTCAATCAGCTGTTCAGAACAAAAGATGCGATCATGACAGGATTTTCAGCTGTCATGAGATGATAGCTGCCGAGTTCTCTGGATCTTGATACAGAGATCTGCTCTATTGTCAGATCATCGGTATCGAATTCTTTGATGACCGACTGGATCTCTGCCATTGTCTCCAGACTGACCGCGTTGATTACAACCCTTATCCCTGAAGGAAGCGCCCGGAGGATCTTCCTGAGATCACCGGAACTTCCTCCGATGAAAGCATGTGTAGGCGGTTCGAGATCCGCCATGACTTCCGGAGCGCGTCCTTCGATCACATTGATATTAGTCAGTCCGAAAGCCTTCGTGTTGGCCTTTATCAGCTCACAAGCCTGTTTTTTCATCTCGATAGCGTAAACAGTTACGGACTCATCAAGTCCTGCAGCCTCACAGGCAACAGATCCTGTCCCGCTTCCGATATCGTATAAAACGGAATCTCGTGTAAGACCAAGTTTGAGTATGCTCAGGTGCCTGATAGTCTCCTTGGTCATCGGCACTTTATCTCTGATGAATTTGCTATCTGAGATCACAGGCATCAATGGCCCGGACACAGCCTCAGGGTTGGTGATCAGGACGATGTAAAGCCCTTTCTTATCCACTGACGTACAATCATCAGGTGTTAATGTGAAAACTTTTTCATCCGGATAGGACAGCTGATAACCGACTGTCACTATGCATTGCGATAAATTGTTATCGTTAAGTATATTGCCGAGCCTTCTGACATCCTTATCCCCGGACATGAGAACGAATACTTTTCGTGCAGTCTTTACCGTCCGTATAAGATCTGCTTCCGCCTTTCTGTCATCTGACTTACCGTGCAGGCTGAGAAGAGCGGCGTCAGTATAATCTTCTCCGGTCAGCGCGGCAAAATACGCGATGGATGATAAGCCGGGCACAGTTTCGATTTCATAACTGTAACCCCTCTTATCCATCCAGGCGGATAGTTCTTTCCTTATCTTCAGAGCGCCGCTTGAGAATCCTGTATCGCCGGAAAACAGCACTGCGATACGTCCGGGTTTTTCTTTTTCTATGACGGGAATAATATCTGAAGCCCTGTAATACGGATATGTCTTTCTGTCCTTGTATGGAGATATCATGCGTGACGCGCCGAACAGGATCTCCGCGGAATCCAGAGCTTCGGAAGCTCGGTGTGTCATCAGGTCTTCAGCGCCGGGACCGATGCCTACCAGATCAACATGTATGCATCCGGTTTCCACGGCTTCAGATTTGAAGTATTTTTTTAAAGCTTCCTGCACACTTATTCCTTCTTCTTCCTGTGGCCTGCCGATGAGATAAACAGAAGCACCGGCATTTTCCGCGGCTTTCAGTTTCTCCGGAAGCCCGCCTGCTCTGCCGCTGGACTTGGTCACCATGATCCTGATGCCGTACTGACGCATCATGGCCTGATTGAGTTCAGCGGAAAAAGGTCCCTGCATTGCTATGACTTGTCTTCCCGTGATGCCGGCCTCGGCACACTGTCTGATGCTTTCTTCCGATGGCAGGACCCTGACAAAAAGTCTTTCCCGGACTTCGGGATCTGAAGCGTACAGCCCGATATCTTTACTTCCGGTCGTCAGCAGGATATTTCCTCCGGTTTCCCTGAGTGATTCCGCGCAGCTTTCCGCATTGTCGAAACATCTGATATGCTCAGAATCCTCACCGGTGATCTGAGGTCTGTAGATACGCACATATTCCCTGCCGGCTTCTTCACATGCCCTGCGGATGTTCGCGGATACTATGTCAGCATAGGGATGAGTCGCGTCGAAAACGATGCTGCCTTCCTGTCGTATCAGTCCCGCCATAGCAGCTGTGTCAAGTCTGCCCTCGCGGATATCCGCATACTTATCCGGACACATGACAAGCCGTCCGTATTCTGTGGCTACACATACGATATGGCTGATATGTCTTGAACTCAATGCTTCGGATAGCATCCTTCCTTCTGTTGTTCCGGAAAAAATAACTGGTTTCATAGTTTTTCCTTATAGCTTATATCCTCTCGGTGTCACAAGTCTGTCACCGATGATACGGCTCTTTGAATTTCCGATAAAAACTGTAGTGAACATGTCGACTGAGGCGTCTCTGAGTTCGGACAGAGTACACACGGTATGTTCAGTTCCATCCCTGCCGATGTTTCTTACGTATCCGCAGGCCCTGTCAGGCGAAACGGTTTCAAGAAGTATATCGCATGCTTTCTGCAGATAGTCATGTCTCTTGCGGCTTGAAGGGTTATATATGGCAATGGCAAAATCCCCTGCCGCCGCAGCGCGCAGTCTTTTCTCTATAAGATCCCACGGAGTCAGCAGATCCGACAGGCTGATCACACAGAAATCATGGTTAAGAGGAGCTCCAAGCTCTGCCGCCCCGCTCGAGGCTGCGGTTATGCCCGGAATGATATCTACCAGATCTGCCATGCCGTATTCTTCGGCAAGCTCGATCATTAGTGATGCCATTCCGTATATGCCGGCATCTCCGCTGCAGATCATAACGACATTTTTGTCCCTGCCTGCCTGCTCAAAGCACATACGGCAGCGTTCCACTTCCTGCTTCATAGGAGTAGAAAGAAGTTCTTTTCCGGAATATCGCTCTCCGAGCAGCTCAAGATAGACAGTATAACCGATGATCACATCTGCCTCATCAAGAGCAGACAGAGCCTGATCTGTCATCATTGACCGCGCGCCCGGCCCCATTCCGACTACTGTGATTCGTGCCATAAACACCTCTGTTCTGTATTTTTACTGCTTTCTTGCGGCAACTGCGATCGTCATGCCGTTATGCGCAGTTTTCTTCACAACAAGTTTATAGTTGATCCCTGCTGCAGCTGCAGCAGAACGTTCACACACATTATCCACACCGACAGCTGCCATGACCCTTTCAGATGAATCAAATGCACCCTGAACTCTTGCGAGGACTGAGGAATCAAAAGTGATAAGCGGAACACGCCAGTATTCAGAAAGTCTGATGAGGCCTGTTTCCTCCTTCTTGATATCGATCGTAGCTATTGCGCCGATATCCGCATGATCGATACCGTGCGCAGAAAGTACTTCCTCCGCGAAATCCCTGATCTCTTCGAATGATTTGCCCTTGCGGCAGCCGATTCCGACAGCATACTTCTTAGGACACAGAATAATATCCGCAAGGTTTTTCCATGTTTCTGCCGGCGCATTGCCGCAGTCATCCGTTACAAGTACGCTGACATGATTCTCAGGGGGATAATCCTTGATGCAGATCGTGACAGGTTTTCCCTCAAGTGATGAGGAAGCTACCCTGGCTATCCCGTCTCTGTTAACTATGCGGAGACCGTTTTCCCGGGCGAACAGGTCGGCGGAAAAAGCTCCGCTGACATCGGTCGCGGTCGTCAGGACAGGTTCGGCACCGATAGACGCCGCTATATCGCAGGCAAGCTCATTGGCTCCTCCCACATGTCCTGAAAGGACCGGAACAACATGCCTGCCTGATTCATCAATGACGATCACAGGCGGATCAGTAAGCTTATCTTTCAGATAAGGCGCGATCGATCTGACGGCAATGCCCATTGCCCCGATGAAACACAGCGCTTCTCTGTTCTTAAATGCCGCGTCACAAATCAGGCTGAGAGGAGTTCCTTTCGCGGCGATCTCAGTCCGGTGCTGCGGAATCGCTTCCGCGATCTTATTTCCCAGGGCAAGGCCCTTATCTGTGAAGCAGATGATCCTGACTTGCATGATTCATTCCTTAATTATTGATCCTGATTATTGATCCTGATGCGCTTTGCGGAATTCAGTGCTGAAAGTCTTGTCATACAGGCGTGATTTCTCATAACCTTTGCCGGCAAGCACATCTCCGACTAACACAAGCGCCGTTTTACGTATTCCGTGCTCGGAAGCCGTAGCCGCAAGCGTGCTGACGGTGCAGTAATGATATTCTTCATCGGGCCATGTGGCTTTATAGATAATGGCAGCCGGAGCATCTTCACTGTACCCTCCGGCTATGAGCCTTGATGACAGCTCTTCAAGCATGCCTGTGCTGAGATAGATGGCCATGGAAGCCTTATGAGCAGCCCAGCTTTCAATGCTTTCCGTCTCAGGCACATCTGTCCGGCCTGCCATCCTTGTCAGGATCAGTGACTGTGATATTCCGGGCAACGTATACTCAAGATCCATAGAGGCCGCCGCACCGAATGCCGCGCTTACTCCCGGACAGGATTCATAACTGATCCCGAGCTCATCAAGCGCGTCCATCTGCTCGCGGACGGCACCGTACAGGCTCGGATCACCTGTGTGGAGCCTGCAGACTGTTTTGCCTTCCTCTGCTGCCGCGCAAACAGCATCAAGGACTTCTTCAAGAGTCATTCCGGCGCTGTTATAAATGACAGCGGTATCTTTTGCGTATTCAAGCAGCTCGGGATTGACCAGAGAACCCGCATAGATGATCACATCAGCAGCAGCAATAATATCTCTGCCCCTTACGGTTATGAGATCCTTCGCTCCCGGGCCCGCGCCGACAAAATATACCTGAGGAGTTGCTTTTTCAGGTCTGCTATCCATTCCATTTCTCCTTATTGTTTCCGATCATCCCGGCAGCTCCTGCGGATGCCGCAAGCTGACCAAGGTCTTTGGTGTACATGATACACTCGATATTCAGTTTCCCGCCTGCTCTCCTGTTCAGATAAAACAATATCCTGTCCATCAGTCCGGAAGATACATCCTCCATATGACCTGATTTCCTGAGTATGGCAAAAGCTTCTTCCGTAGTCAGGGATTCCAGTATGAGCAGCTGATCGTCAGAGGATACTCCCCTGCGGACTGCTTCTGCTGCGATGATCTCCATTCTGGCATCTGCCTCACGTGAGTGAGTGTTCATGATGCCTCCGGCAACTTTGACAAGCTTGCCCGCATGACCGGTGAGCAGGACTCCCGTGAATCCCATATCCACGATCATATCGATAGTCTCGCCGATAAAATTGCTGCATTTCACACTTCTGTCAAGGTCGAGACCATAGGCCTCACGCATGAAGTCAAGTCCGTAATTTCCCGGAGAAATAAAAGCAGTGCGGCATCCTTCGGCATATTTCTGATTGAGCTCAACTCTGATCGTATCAAGGATCGCCTGTCTGCTCATCGGCTCTACGATCCCGGATGTTCCGATTATGGATATACCTCCTTCAATACCCAGTCTCGGGTTGAATGTGTGGTCTGCTATCTCATTTCCTCCGGGAACGGATATGACAACACTTATAGATCCGTCATAGTCATACGAGTCCATTACTTCAGATACTTCAGACCGGATCATTTTACGCGGAACGGAATTGACCGCGGCATTTCCGGGCGGCTGATCGAGACCGGGTCTGGTGACTCTGCCTACGCCCTCTCCTCCGTCGATCAGGATACGATCAGCGTCCGGATATTCTGCAGTGTACGAGACCTCGGCATAGATCAGAGCCCCTGTCGTCACATCCGGGTCATCGCCGCCGTCTTTGCGGACTGCGCATTTTACACTTCCCGGAGTTCTGGTTATATCCAGGATGTCAGCATCAAAAGGAACGCCTGCAGGCGTTATGATACTGATCTTATTGACAGTGCCGCCGGAAAAAAGCATCCTGCATGCTGCCTTGGCGGCAGCCGCGGCACAGCTTCCGGTAGTAAAACCCTTGCGCAATTCAGGCATAGATCATTCTCCGCCGTGTCATTTCATTCCATAAAGCAGCGCGTTTACTATAGCGGCAGCCACATTGCTTCCGCCCTTGCGTCCGCGGTTGACTATATACGGTATCTCAGTTTCAAGTATCAGTTCCTTGGCTTCCACTACATTAACGAATCCTACAGGAACTCCGATAATGAAGTCCGGTGTGAATAAACCTTTGTCATACAAGGTCCTGAGGGTGATCAGCGCGGTCGGCGCGTTTCCGATGGCGAATATCGTTCTGCGCCCGGAAGATCCTATGTCGGCAGCGGCATGTTCCATGCTTACCGTAGCTCTTGTAACTCCCCGGGCCTTGGCTTCCGCGGCTATCGCTTCATCGGCCATGTAGCATTTTACCTGTCCCCCGTATGCCGCAAGGCGTCTTTTATTGATGCCGGTCAGAGCCATGTTGGTGTCGGTAACGATATCCGCGCCTTCCGATATCAGCTTCCTCGCTATGCTGACAGCATGATCTGAAAACACCAGAGTTTTCGCATAATCAAAATCAGCAGAAGTATGTATCGCTCTTCTGATGACCGGATCCATCTCAGGATCCGGACAGATACCCATATTCTTCAGTTCTGAGGCAATGATCTCAAAACTCTTCTTTTCAATATCTCCGGGGAGAACGTGTTCGATCATTTTTAATCCTTCCGGCATCTGCTTTGATAATGCCTTTGATCCTGCGTGACTTTACCGGTCAGGCAGCCGGATCATATATATGTTCAATCAATTACTATTCTTCTGAGCGCAGATATAAGCTCTGCATTATCTTCATGCTTCCTGACAGCGATCCTGTAGAAAGACTCATCAAGTCCGTGGAAATTAGAGCATCTGCGGATCATAATGCCGGATTTCAAGAGCTCATCATACAGATCTGTTCCTGACTCCCGGAAACGTTCCTGCATTCCGGGATCTGTTCTGAAGAGAAGATAATTGACATCACTGGGATATACTCTGAAACCTATAGACGTGAGCTCCTGCTCCAGATAGCCGCGTTCTGTCTGCGTCATATCTACTGCATTTTGCAGATAACCGGATTGAGCCAGGATGCGGGAAGCTGCCGCCCCTGCTTTCTCAGCTATTCTGGATACATTCCACTCAGGAAGATGCAGTCTGATCCTGTCAAGCGTGCCAGTATCATTTGAGATAATGTAGCCAAGCCGGATACCGGGAACCGCAAAAGTCTTGGTGAAAGCCCTCAGATGCAGGACATTATCATCCGGTATCCTGCAGTCAGTTCCGGTAAGAGGCAGAAAACACTCATCAAGTACCAGATAAACACCACATTCAGCACATTTCTCTTTGATCAGATCAAGAAGATCTGAGTCGATGAGTCTGCCATTCGGATTGTTAGGGTTAGTCAGGAATACCATATCAGTTTTCTCAGTGATACAGTTTAGTATTCCTTCATCAAGCCGGAAACCTGCATTTTCATCCAGTCCGCAGTAATGGATCACAGTATCGGAAGCCCTGAGAGCAGTTTCATAACCTGAATAACAAGGAGCCGTGATCAGTGTTTCTCCGGGACAGATCGCATGTACTGATGCCATAATGAGCTCCGAAGCACCGCTTCCGCAGACAATATTATCCGGATCTGTTTTCTCAAATTCAGCAATGGCCTGCCTGAGCTCCGTATGATAAGGATCAGGATACTGAGTCACTTCCCTGAGACCCTGGCGCGCGGCTTCAATGATCTCTGCAGGTACTCCGAGAGGATTCAGATTGACAGAAAAATCGATCCGCACTTCATTGCGGTAAACATCACCGCCATGTACGGAGCAGGAAGCGCGGTTTTCAGAATCAGGAAACTCACAGCATATTCCGTTTTTTTCAATGTTTATATTGAGCAACCTGGCTTCCTTTCTGAAAATCACATTATCACAATCATTGCCGCGAGGCAGATCAGTTCACTCAGTACCGATGCAGTCAGCATCAGCCTGTTGGCTCTGATGATATCTGACGGTTCTATTGCTCTCACAGGGTCTCCGATATAAGGTTTCCTGACGATTCTGCCGAAATACTGAGCGTCTCCTGCGAGCTGAAGGCCCAGAGCTCCCGCGCAGGCGCTTTCCGTCTGAGCTGCGTTGGGACTCTTATGATTGGATCTGTCACGTCTCCATATTCTGAACGCGCGTCCTGCGCTGTAATCTCTTCCGCAGATCATGCTTGCAATGATAAGAAGGATCGCGCTGATCCTCGCAGGGATGAAATTGACAACATCATCGAGTCTTGCGGCAGCCGTTCCGAAGTGCATGTAGCGGTCATTTTTATACCCGACCATGGAATCCATAGTGTTGATGGATTTATAGATCAGTCCCAGCACAGGCCCGCCTATGGCTGTGTATATCATTGGCGCGATGACACCATCCGAGAAATTCTCAGCGACTGTCTCAACCGCTGCCTTGGCAACACCGGTTTCATCCAGAACATCCGTATCGCGCCCGACGATCATGGAAACGGCTTTTCTGGCTCCGTCGAGATCGCCTTTTGCCAGTTCATGATAAACTTTCATGCTCTCTTTTCTGAGACTGGTCATCGCGAGTACATAGCAGGTCAGAATTGCCTCAATTACGATCCCAAACTTTACGGAAATACAATATGGTAAAGCAATGACGATGAAGGATACAGCACAGACGATCAGGACTACTGAAATGACGAGGATAACTCCGCGCCGGTATTCATGACCTGCATTTCTTCGGGTCGGATCAGGCTCTTGGTCCGGGCCGTCTCCGAGCAGCCTGTGATCAAGCGCGGATATCAGCTTACCGATCCATCTCACCGGATGGGGTATATTGTGGGGGTCTCCAATCACGATGTCCATCACGAATCCCGCCGCAAAAGCGATCATATGAGCCTGCAGAAGTGATATTTCCTGCATCATCAGCCTCCAGTTCTATAACATATCCCATTCCGTTGGGAACATTGAAATCAAAATACCCTTCTCCTGTAAGTGTGCTCATGCCTGCCATGATCGTACCGCCGTGAGCAACTATGAATACATTTTCTATTTCCTGATCTGCCGCGTGAAGAACCGCCTTTTTCAGGCCGGACATTATCCTTTCCCTGAATATGCCTACACTCTCTCCCCCGGGGATCTTCATCATTCCGCCGCTGTCAAGCCAGGCCTGATAATCGGGATCGCCGTTAAGCGTCTTGTGGTTTTTTGCTTCGAATATCCCGAAGTCCATTTCACGCAGCTCATCTATGATTATCTGTTCCATATCAGGAAACATGATTTCCGCTGTCTGACGCGCCCGCAGCATCGGGCTGACATACAGAATACTGTTCTCCGGAACATCTTTTACTTCATCAAGCATATCAATGCCCTGTTTGAGCAATGGTGTATCTGTCCTGCATCCCGAGAAATTGAGATCGATATTGTCCTGCGTAATTCCATGTCTGATCAGATAGCATTTCATGTCATCAACTCCTATATACAAAACAGGCGTGCTGATCGAAGTTACTGTACGATCACAGCAGATAAAGCTGCCGCAGCCATGACAGCAGTTTCACATACGGTAACGAACCAGCCTGCTGTATCGCCTGTGATCCCGCCGAATTCTTTATAGCTTAAATGCTTGTACCATGCGAATGCGCACAGGGCCGCGGCTATTTCCATTGCGCCGGATATCGTGTCAAGATAAAGCATGCCCGCGGATGCAAGGATGATCCACGCAGCAGTGAAAACCAGATTGACTGTCCTGCCGCCTGCGGCTGCGGTAGATTCATAATACAGCATGCCTTCTTTTCTGGCTGACCGGAAGCACAGGACAGATTCTGCGCTGAGTCCCCGTGAAAGCGTAAACCCCAGAGCCGTATTATATACAAGAATATCAGTCTGCTCAGAAGCGGAAGCAGAAACCGGATCAGTCCCGAGGCTCACTATTGTCATGACTGAAGCTGTGAATATCAGTCCGGCAAGAGCAAGCCTGATTACGGCAAAAGCTCCGATATGCGGGTCTTTCAGGATCCGCAGTTTTTCTTCCCTGCTGCCGTAAGAACTGAGCGCGTCGGAAACATCCATGAAACCATCTACATGAAAACCGCCTGTTATCAGCAAAGGCACAGCTGTCATGAGCAGCGCCGCGGCTGTCACAGGTACCGAAAATCTGCGGCAGAACAGGTATACTGCAGCATAGACCAGTCCGATCACCGCTCCGACACACGGGAAAAATGACATGCTGTAAGTCATGTCTTCTTCCTTCCAGTCAAAACGCGGCATCGGTATTCTTGAGTACTGCGCGAATGTCACCGCAATGGTTCTGAGTATTCTCATATTAATGATCCTTCGTCAGGTCAATGACCTTGTCAGCTCTCCTGCTCAGTCTGTAATTGAGCCTGTCCATCAGAAGTGAATACCGGACGGTATCCTCATCAAAGTCAGGCGTGATATCAAAATGATTGGTGACTATGACGATGTCATCCGCGGTATCGGCAAGAGCAAGGATATCCGCCAGCAGCTTTTCTTCACATTCCGCTTCAGGAGTGTGTCTTTCAAACATCTCATTAGCTGCAAGATTGGAAACACATTCGAGCAGAACGATGCTGCCTGAAGGGATGTCAGCGTTACAGACATCAAAAGGGATCTCAACAGTCGTGAAGCCTTTGCCTTCTCTCATAGCGCGATGTCTTGAGACACGAAGAGCACCTTCATCACCGTAAGGGATCATTGTAGCCACATAGTATTTACATCTGTCTCCGGCTTCAGCTGTGATCAGGTCTTCCGCGAGTTTTGATTTGCCTGAATCCGGAGTGCCGATTATCAAATATATCATATGCCTGTCTGCAATTACATAAGTCAGTCAGCTCAGATGAACGTACTGCCCGACTCCGGTCTCATCGAATTCAAGGCCGTCTGAATACAGGGCCATAGCCATATCAAGAAGCGGGAACAGCATTACTGCTCCGGTGCCTTCTCCGAGAGAAAGTCTGGCATCTATTACCGGCTCAAGATCAAGTTCATCCAGTATGACCTTCATTCCGGGTTCTTTTCCGATGTGCGAAGCGATCATGGATCTGCGGCATCCCGGACAGATCCTCTCGGCAACAAGCGCTGCAACAGCACTGATGAATCCGTCGATCACGACCGGAACATGGTATACAGCTCCTCCTATGAATAATCCTGCTAATCCGGCTATATCAAGACCTCCTACAGCACAGAGGGCTTTTACGGCGAACTGAGGAGAAGAGATATCGGCGCTGCCGGTACCGGTAAGTTTCTCAACAGCCGTCCGTATCACTTCAGTCTTTTTCGCCAGACCGGAATCGCTGAGCCCGGCTCCTCTTCCGGTCACCTGCTCAGCAGGCAGATCGAGTAAAGCGGATGCGAGAGCCGAACTTGTTGTTGTATTCCCTATACCCATCTCGCCTGTCGCGAGGATCCGGCAGCCTTCTTCGCTGCAGATCCGGACTATTTCAGTTCCGTTTTTGATGGCCTGGCGTACTTCATCGTATGTCATGGCATCTTCACGCGCAAAATTCCTTGTCCCCATGCGCACTTTCATATCCAGCACTCCATCCGGACTGCCTTCCATGTTGATACCGATATCTACAGGTATGGTATCGGTATTGGAAACAGCTGCCATTTTGCACACGGAGCTGAGCCCTTTGCCCATCCAGGAAGCCACTTCACGGGTGACATCCTGACCTGACTGGCTGACACCTTCCTCGACGATCCCGTTGTCTGCGCACATCATAACAACAGCTCTGTTTTTTATATCAGGATAAACAGTCCGCTGGACCGCTCCGATCCGGGCGATGATGTCCTCGAATCTTCCGAGACTGTCAAGAGGCTTGGCGACTTTGTCCCAGCGTGACTGTATTTCTTTATATATATTCTCGTTAAATGGATCGATTTTCATAGTTTATCTCTTGATCTGCGCTTCTCTCAGCATGTCATAGACAGCATCCATGTCGAGTGAGGAGCGCAGCATATCCGCAAGTCTGTCAAATTCCTTCTCTTTGAAATCTCTGTGATCCACAGCCTCTCCGCCGGCAAACTCTATCCCTTTCCGTTCAGCAAGAGCACTGACAACAGTCTCAGCTATCTCTCCTCTGTCGAAGAATCCGTGAATGTATGTCCCGTATATATTGCCCGAGCAGATCCCTGTTCCATCCGAAGTAAAGACTGTATAGTCACTTCCTTCAGGATGTGTTACGCCCATGTGGATCTCGTAACCTTCGATATCCCTTCCTCCGAGACCGGCGAAAACGCCCGTTGATGTCAGACAGTTTCCGCTGAACTGTTCGGTGCGTTTATCCCCTGCCAGTACGGTACTTACAGGCAGCAGTCCCAGCCCGGCGACAGAGCCGCCGCCTTCAACACCTTCAGGGTCGGATATCTCGAGTCCGAGCATCTGGTATCCCCCGCATATTCCGAACACAGGGATGTCTGAATCGATGCATCTGCTGAGAGCATCCTCAAACCCCTTCTCTCTCAGCCACCTGAGATCCGCTATTGTGCTCTTGGATCCCGGCAGTATGATCATGTCCGGAGTGCCGAGTTCAGAAACTCTGCCGACGTATCTGACAGAAACCTGAGGAAACTGCTCGAAAACGTCCATATCCGAGAAATTGGAGATCTTAGGTACTCTGATCACTGCAATATCGATCTCACCTCTGACAGATGAACTGAGTCTCTCAGAGAGAGAATCCTCGTCCTCGACCTTAATATCCATATAAGGTACGACACCGGCCACAGGAACTCCGCCTTTTGCCTCAAGCATTTCGATACCTGAATCAAGAAGGCTGGCGTCCCCTCTGAACTTATTGATGATGAGACCTTTTACCCGCGCCTTCTCATCGGGTTCGAGAAGCATCAGGGTGCCGAGCAGCTGGGCAAAAACACCGCCACGATCGATATCACCTACAAGCAAGACCGGTGCATCGACCATTTCTGCCATTCCCATGTTGACGATATCATTCTCTTTCAGATTGATCTCAGCCGGTGAGCCAGCGCCTTCGATTACTATGATATCCGCGTACTCAGACAGTTTCGCGAAAGCTTCTTTGATGACAGGTATCAGCTCTGTCTTATACGCAAAATAGTCTCTTGCCTTCATATTACCGATGGACCTGCCGTTTACAATGACCTGAGAGCCCTCATCATCCGTAGGTTTGAGGAGTATCGGATTCATGCAGACCATCGGCTCGATCCCGGCGGCTTCCGCCTGTACGACCTGTGCCCGGCCCATCTCAAGACCTTCCTTCGTGGCGAAGGAATTCAGGGCCATATTCTGGGATTTGAACGGGGCGACTCTGTATCCGTCCTGGCGGAAGATCCTGCACAGCCCTGCCGCGATCAGGCTTTTTCCCGCATTTGACATAGTCCCCTGTATCATAATAACTTTTGCCATATATTCTTTATTTCCTGAGATTCTCTACGAATCCTGCATACAGTTTGCTCAGGCTGCCTCTTTCCATTCCGTAGAGGCTGCTGATGAGTTCATCCGTGAATACTTCCTCCGGAGTGCCGATGCTGTGGATCTGCCCTTCTGAATTGATGCAGACTACCCTGTCAGATACCATATGCGCAAGTTCAAGTTCATGCATTGACATGATGACTCCGATATTCCTGTCTCTGACAAGAGATCTCAGCAAGTCCAGAAATTCCATCTTGTGCCTGATATCCAGATAAGAAGTCGGTTCATCAAGTATCATGAGTTCCGGCTCCTGACATATAGCCCTTGCCAGCAGGACTCTCTGCCTCTGTCCGTCACTGATGGCGTGATAGTCCCTGTCTTCCAGTTCTGCCACATGGACCAGTTCCATGGAGTCACGTACTGCCTGCCTGTCATGGTCCGAGAGTATGCCGAGCTTGCCCGTATAAGGGTATCTTCCGAGGGATACGACTTCACCGCAAGTCATCTGTTCGCTTGACATGCGCTCTGTGAGCATCACAGCCCTGTATTTTGAAACTTCTGCCGGAGAATAAGATTCTGCTTCTTTGTCGTTGATATACACAGTTCCGCCAAGCGGCTCAAGCTGTCCTGCCAGAGTCTTGAGTACAGTTGACTTGCCGGCGCCGTTCGGCCCTATCAGAGTCACGATCTCGCCTTTATGGATATCTATCTCTACACCGGCAACGACCACCCGCCGGTCATACCCTGTATTCAGTTTTTCTGTTCTGAGAGCGCTCGTCATAGTATCACCTTGCTTTCCTGCGGATCAGCATCATGATAACTACCGGAGCGCCGAAAACCGCTGTCATGGTACTTATGCTTATCTCTGTAGGCGCAAAGAGATTTCTTGCGAGCAGGTCACAGAAAAGACAGAACACTGCTCCGCCAAGGAAACACTGAGGCACCATCACGATAGGTTTAGATGTTGTTGTCACTGATCTGATAATATGCGGTACTGCGATGCCCACAAAAGAGATCGGACCTGCAAAAGCGGTCACCGTTGCCGAAAGAACGCTCGATAGCGTGATCAGACCGACTCTGAAAGCTTTTATATCAACCCCGACGCTGCGCGCGTACTGCTCGCCCATCTGGAAAGCGCTCATTGGTTTTGAAAGCATGAAGGATGCTATTACAGATACCGCAATGACTACCGTGATCACTTTGATATTATCCCAGCTTACAGCTGAGAAACTGCCCATCGACCAGTTGTGGAGATTGACGATATTCGAGTCATCGGCAAATGTCACGAGAAACTCTGTCACAGCGGAACAGATATATCCCACCATCACTCCGCAGACGATCAGAACGGCCATGCTTTTTACTTTGTCTGAGATCAGAAGTATGACTCCTGTCACTGCAATAGAGCCTGCGAACGCCGCAATGATCATGATAAGAGAATGGACCATCATTCCGTGTGTCAGAGCGAAGACCATCGTGCATGCTACGACCAGTTTCGCGCCGGATGAGATACCCAGGATGTACGGACCGGCGATAGGATTGGCAAAGAATGTCTGCAGCAGAAATCCTGATACAGAAAGAGCTCCTCCCAGGAGCGCCGCGGCAAGGATCCTCGGCATACGGATGTCCCATATGATCTTGCCGTATTTGGATGCCGTGTCATGCGAAAAGAGGATCCTCAGTGCATCTCCAATAGTCATTGAGGAGCTGCCGATCAATATATTCAGGAGTATCAGTAGCAGGAGAAGAACTCCCAGCAAAGCGTAGCACGCCTTGATCCTGTTGCTTTTCATATTATTTCAGTTTGTGGAAGTATTCCATTTCTTCCTCATCTGCACTGCCTGCAAATATTCTGTTCATCTCCAATATCATATCTGCCGCGCCGGTCGTTCTCTGGAAAGTGCTTGCGTCAGTACACCAGACATCGCCGTTTTTCACTGCTTTGAAATCATTGAACCGGTCAGACAGCTGCGTAAGGTCGCTGATATTCTCAAGACCACCTTCGATGGTGCTGTTATATATCAGTATATCAGTATCCACAGCATTATCATAGAACGCTTCCATCTGCATATTCATAGTTGAAAGCGCATTGTCTTCTTCGTCCGTGATATCTTTGAGGGCATAAGTCCCTCCTGCCATCTCTATCATTTTAGTGACATAGTCCCCGGGCTTCCTTACCACTACGGATCCGTTGGAATTAACTGAGAAAAAGGCAACTGAAGGAGACGTGCTGACAGCATCCGTGTCAACATCTCCAAGCTTTGCGACCGCATCATCAAAGAATGCCTGTGCTTCTTCACTTTTTCCCATCAGCAGTCCGTAGAGTTTGATCCATTCCAGCCTGCCCAGAGGTTCTGACTCATAGCTGGATCGCTCAACAAGTACAGGGATACCGAGTTCTTCGATCGCTTCCTTGACCTGAGGAGTATGATATATCATCGTTGACTCGATCGCGAGATCCACATCTTCCTCAAGAAGCGCCTCATAATCCGGAGCGCGGTATTTGCCTATATAGCGTATCCTGCCGCTTCTGACCATATCCTGGATCTTTTCTATGCTCCAGTCACTCTCCTGTGTGCTCGTCATGATCACGGAATCGATCGCGCCGGCGGCATCGATCAGATCCATGGCAGATGAAGCCGCGTTGTAAACGGCGTGTGCCGGTGCGCAGATTATAGTCATATCATCAGATACTTCCGCAGGAAGCCACTCCGGAAGCCCGTCCGGATCATCAGTAACGAGATATCTGAGACCATCCTCCACAGATATTACTGCGATGTTGTCATCATAAAAATCGACGCGGAACTGATCCGCGTACTTCAGATCCATCGAGCCGGTAAGATGCTCATCCATAACATTGCCCTGATCATTTCCACCCTCTCCGGAGCTGCAGCAGGCAAGCATGACAGACATCAATATTATTGTTATCAGAATTGGTAATTTCTTGATCTTGTTCATTCGTTATTGTGCCTGAACCGGTACACCGACCGCAGGCAAATTTGAAAAAGCAAAGATCCCGCGGTATCTGCAGCGGGATCTCTGCATTGCAAAAACTACTTAATTGATGCTGAATCAAATGTTAATGTGTATTCGATCTCATGCGGTTCGCTCATCGCTGTGGTATCCGCGATCACATTGACTGCCTTGTCAAAATAAGGTACAGGTATCTCGAACACGGAATTGCCCTCAGTATTTACAGGCTCATATTTCTTCCCGTCGACGATCATATAGTCATAGTGCGGACTGCTCCATGTAATGACTGCGATGCATTCATCTCCGTTGATCCGTATCACTGCCGGACTGTCGACGGATGCTCTTCCTGTGCCTCCATCGAGAGAAACGTCAACAGTATGTTCTCCCTCTGAAAGACCAAGCTCTGAAGCTGTAGCAGCTTCTGCCTCAGTACTGTCACCGGTAACTGCACTGATATCGTCTCCTTCGACAGGGTCCGATACCATCACCTTGTGGTCATACCATTTCCCTTTGGTCCCGAGGAGAGCCACATCAAACTCCTCATCGAGAGCAGGAACAGGAACATCGAAACCATATACCTCATCCTCAATACCATCACTGTATGTAACGGTATCCGTTGTAGGCTCAAGCAGCTCCGCCCCATCCTTCTGAGCGTCTTCTGCTGTTCCCGGGTAGAGATTTACAATCTTTTTGGACTGAAGGCTGACATGGATCGTCATCTTGCCGTCTTCCACTGTCAGTATGCCCCGGTCCTGATTGGCGTCATTGACATGGAACATGGGATTATCCGTTGTGAAAGTCGCAACATATGTACCATCTTCGATGCCCGGATCCGCTGTCTGCTCTGCGTCGCTGCACCCGGTCATTATGATCAGAGCAGAAAAAAGCATAGCATAGAACAAAACCCTTATTGATTTCAGCTTTTTCATAATTGCTTTCCCTGTGAGTTTCAACGATTACTGTGCTGCCATCGCGTCAGCTGTATGCGCAACATAGATCTTCTGGATGTCCGCGATCCTTCCGAGCCCTTCGATCTGGCATGAAACATTATCAGCACCGAGTCCTGAACCTGTATCTACTGCTTCGTCAGCACCTTCCACTTCAAACTCTCCTCCGTTGACCATACCATAGTACCAGGAGCCTACCTCATCGCCTGCCATATCATTGTTGGCGTGGTCACCGGCAACGACCATCAGAGGTCTCAGGATGACTTTGGTGTATCCCGCATCCTCAAGTGCCTTCTTGACTGCAGGGAATGCTGTATCTTCCGGTTTGCCTTCAACAGTACCTACGAATACATTATTGTATCCGAGCTGCTTCATCTGCTCCTGCATCTGGTCATAAGTCACAGCAGCATCGTGCGAAGTACCGTGTCCCAGGAATACAAACGCAGTACCATCGGCAGCAGCTGCATCGAGTGAATCATAATCGCTTACAGCAACAGCCTCAGCAGCTACAGCCTTGGCAGCAGCTTCCTTATCAGTATTTACAACAGTAGCGTCTTCACCGACTGTACCGAGAAGAGGCTCTGCAACCTTTACTGTTTCGAATTTGTCCTTATAGCCCTCAAGGGTACCGATGAGTTCATCATACTCAGCGCCATGCATCAGGTGTGTCGGCTGTACAACGAGGTTCTTGACACCGTTGTCTACCGCTCTCTGAAGCGCCTGATCTACGTTGTCGATCTTCTCTCCGTCACGCGCGTAGATGTGGTTGATGATGATCTGTGCTGTGAACGCTCTTCTGACAGACCACTCAGGATAGGCTTCCTGCAGAGCCTTTTCAATACCGCCTATGTCTTTGGCACGGCTGTCATTGAATGATGTACCGAAACTTACGACCAGGAGCTCATTCTCTCCGATGTCATCCTGATTCAGCGGATCATCCTGGGACGCGTCACCTGTGTCTCTTCCGAAATAGTCAGGACTTGCTTCCTCGCCTTCTACCTGCTCTTTCTGTTCATCTGTCAGCGCATCCCATGCCGCCTTGGCAGCTTCACACTGAGCATAAGTATCATCAGTATACTCCTGAACATAGATAGCATCGATCAGAGATGCACATTCTGCAACAGGATCTGTTTCAGGCTCAGCCTCCTCTGAATCACCGCTTCCCGAGCCGCAGCCGGTCAGAAGTGAGAATGAGAATACCATGGTGATACCCAGTAATAATGCCAATAACTTCTTCATGTCGATCTTCTCCTTTTCTCCTATGACATTTTGCAGGCCTTCCTATGCAAAAATACCGCATCGACATCCCGGAATGATCCGGCAGTGATTTCAACATAAGAAAAGCCTTTTTACCATTCACGGCAAAAAGGTGTCAGAAACAAGGAGCAGAGCTCCTCTATACTGTACGACCAATTCCACGTGATCCGGAAACAGTCTGCATAGCCTCCGCACTGCCTGCTGAATGCTGACGGTTTCCTGTACTAAGTACCGGCAGGTCTCCTGGCTTAAGAACATTTCATGACAGTCCGCCTTCCCGGGTGACATGATCTTCCCAGTGACATAATGAACTGACACGCTCTATCACAGTGACGGGATCGCGCAGGATTCACACCTGCTTCCCTATTCTCCCTGCATGATACAGGGCACCGGACACTTCATGTTATTAATGACTTGCAGTGCGAAATTATTGTAACACCGAGCTGTTATAGTATCAAGAGTACCAAAACTCTATATAGATATTCTGAATACTATGGCCGCAGCCGGCATGCTTTTTCCGCATGATCAGCGTAGATATCCCTTATCGCAGACAGCTGTCCGAGTCCTTCGATGATGCATTCTGTTTCATAGCCTGCGGCAGTGAACCTTGAGTACCATGAATCCGGGTCATCATGAGAAGACATATCATTCATGGCATGATTCCCTGCGACGAGCATCAGCGGCCTGAGTATGACCCGTCTGTAACTGCCCTGACTGACACTATTGAGCACATCATCCAGAGAAGGCTTGGCTTCTACGGTTCCGATAAAATAATTATGCTTCTCACTGCTGAACAGCATTTCCTGCATTCTGGTATATATATCATTAGCCGCTGCTTCCGTTCCATGTCCCATGAAAACAAGAGCGGTTCCATCCTCATCATATTCCGCGGAAGCTTCGATAAGCGCGTCTGCCACTCT
>JBGUJM010000096.1:0-5865 GCA_045113935.1 Anaerovoracaceae bacterium | reverse complement strand
CCTTCATATCTGTCAACGATTCTCTTGTACTGTCCGAAGAGATATCCGATCTCTCTTGCGCCAACACCGAGGTCACCAGCAGGAACGTCAGTGTTAGGTCCGATGTGTCTGTAGAGCTCTGTCATGAATGCCTGGCAGAATCTCATAACTTCTGCATCGCTCTTGCCGTTAGGATCGAAGTCAGAACCGCCCTTGCCGCCGCCGATCGGAAGTCCTGTCAGGGAGTTCTTGAAGATCTGCTCGAATCCGAGGAACTTGATGATTCCAGGATATACGTTTGGAGCGAATCTCAAACCGCCCTTGTAAGGTCCGATTGCGCTGCTGAACTGATATCTGTAGCCCTTGTTGACCTGAACTTTGCCCTCATCGTCAACCCATACTACTCTGAAAGTAACTCCTCTTTCAGGCTCAACGAGTCTCTCAAGAAGTGCAGTTGCTTCGTACTCAGGATGCTTCTCTACTACTGGTTTAAGAGAAGAAAGTACTTCTTCTACAGTCTGGTGGAACTCAACTTCGCCAGGATTGTTCTTCTTGCACTGCTCGATGACTCTTTCTACATAATTTGCCATTGGTATCACTCTCCTTAAAAAAACAAACTTCGTTATTTCGAATAATGGCGCGACAAAACGCCTCGTATATATTTTAACACTTGAGGCATATAAGTCAACCGCTTATCAGACCTGCAGAGTACTTTATCAGGTACTAAATTTGTACAAAAAACCGGGATCGGAGGTGTCCCGTTTTAAAAATAATCCAATTGTGAAATAGGAGTATTACAGCGTGTAATGTGGTAGAATTAATTATCTATGGGCAATGGAAAATCAAGTATACAACTTAATAATGAGCAGCTCAAAGCAGTGGAACATATTGATGGCCCCGTGCTGATACTGGCCGGCGCGGGTTCGGGAAAAACAGCAACGATGACCCACCGCATGGCATATATGGTCCGGCAGGGCGTGGATCCGCGCAGCATACTCGCGGTAACTTTTACCAACAAGGCTGCCAATGAAATGCGGACCCGTGTAGCGGATCTGGTCGGCGATATATACGGTATGTGGATCATGACTTTTCACGCAATGTCGCTTCGCATGCTGCGGTACTCAGGAGAAGCTCTCGGATACAGACCGGGATTCACGGTCTATGATGAGACAGATAAGAAGGCTCTCGTCAAGAGAGTATGCAAGGAACTCGGTGTCGACGAGAAAATCACTCCGGTTTCCCTTCTCATAGCAGTGATCAGCAAATGCAAAGAGAACGAAGAGACACCGGATGAATTTCTCAGCCGCTCTTCCGGAATGCCGCAGGACAAGCTCATATACAATGTTTACAGCAGATATCAGGAAGAA
The DNA here is from genome assembly GCA_045113935.1 of Anaerovoracaceae bacterium. Lineage (GTDB taxonomy): Bacteria > Bacillota > Clostridia > Peptostreptococcales > Anaerovoracaceae > Crickella. Next base: position 4,519 of record JBGUJM010000096.1, on the reverse strand, counting down.
CTGATGGCGGCTAACGCCATGGATTTTGATGATCTCCTGTGGAACGGGGTAAAGCTGCTCGAGCAGCAGCCTGAGGTGCTCAGGTATTACTCAGACCGGTTCCGGTACATAATGGTGGATGAGTATCAGGATACCAATTATCTGCAGTATAAAATGATCAGTATGCTTGCCTCCGGACATGGCAATCTGTGTGTCGTAGGCGATGATGATCAGTGCATCTATCAGTGGAGAGGAGCGGATATCCGCAATATCCTGGATTTCGAGAATGACTTTGCCGGGGCTTATACTGTCAGGCTGGAGCAGAATTACCGCTCTGACGGAAACATTCTCAGGCTTGCCAACTCAGTCATCAAAAACAACAGGAGCCGCAAGAAGAAAGCTCTCTGGACAGACCGCAGCGCCGGAGAAAAGATCACCTACCGCAGGCTGGATGATGAGAAGCAGGAAGCCTACTGGATCGGGGCAGAAATAGAGAACCTCAGGTCTCAGGGATATAATTACAGAGATATTGCCATCCTCTACCGCAAAAATGCCCAGTCGAGGAGTTTTGAAGAGAAATTCAGTTTCCGGGGCATCCCTTACAGGGTGCTTGCCGGACTCCGGTACTATGACCGCAAAGAGATCCGTGACATGATGGCATATCTCAGGCTGATAGACAATCCGGAAGATAATGTCAGCATGCAGAGGATCATCAATGAGCCCAAGAGAGGCATAGGCGCCAAGACGATGGCGGGCATAGAGGGATATGCTGCTTCTTTCGGTATCAGTATCTATGAAGCGCTTTGTGATGAGCAGCTGAGAGCTTCGCTCAGCAACAAGTCACGGAATGCCGTTACTGAGCTGGTGAAGATGATACAGGATATACGCCGGGAACAGGACAATCTGAACATTTCGGATATCTATGACAATATACTGAACAGATCGGGCTATCTCAAATCTCTTGAGGATGCCAATACAGTCGAGGCTGACGGCAGGATAGAGAACATCATGGAATTCAAATCCGTCATTGCCGAGTTCGAGAAAGGTCTGGCGGACGGTACGATTGCCAGAATGCAGGAAGAGATGCAGAAAGAACGTGAGGATCTTGCCGGCGGCGGTTCAGCGGCAGATGAACCTACGCTTCTCGGCACTTTCCTCGAGCAGATCACGCTGATGTCAGATATCGACAATCATGATGAAGAGGAAAACGCCGTAGTGCTCATGACTCTCCATTCAGCGAAGGGACTGGAATTCCCTGTTGTGTTCATTCCGGGCATGGAAAACGGCATGTTCCCGGGAGTTTCTGCATTCGATGAAGAGTCTAAAATGGAAGAAGAGCGCAGGCTCTGCTATGTCGGCATCACCAGGGCAATGAGAAAACTCTATCTGACAGGAGCGCAGATGAGGACTCTGTACGGCAGGACTGACTGGCAGACGGAGTCAATGTTCCTTGATGAGATGGACAAAGACTGTCTTGACGGAGACAGGACTGTCAAAGACAAGCTCAAAAGCGAGGATGGGCTGCGCGGACAGGGCGGACTGCTCGGCGGCTATATGTTCGGCGGACGCAGCATGGGGACCGCGGACGGCTATGCCGGCGAGCCGCGGCCGAAGCCTTTCGGCAGCGGATCATACGGATCCAGGCCTGTCGACAGTCTCAGTGCTGCCAGAAGAGCAACACATAATAAGGAAAAGATCACAGATGAATTCGAGATCGGCGATACTCTCAGACATCCTAAATTCGGAGAGGGTATGCTGATCGAGCAGGATGAGAAGACGATGACAGTTATTTTCGATTCTGTGGGGCAGAAGAAGCTCGGAAAAGGATTCGTTAAAATGGAAAAAGTGTGACACACAGAGCCATACCGGTGTCACAGAGGAGCAATACATGACTGAAGCAGAAAAGAGATCCCGCATAGACTTCCTTGCCGAGAAGCTCAATGAGGCTTCCAGGGCGTATTACACTGACGGAATAGAGATCATCACCAATTACGAATACGATGAGATGTATGACGAGCTGCTGGCTCTTGAGGATGAAACCGGGTACATCAGGGAGGACAGCCCCTCGATCAATGTGGGATTTGAGACCGCGGCAGGGCTGCCTAAGATAGAGCATGAGATCAAAATGCTCTCTCTCAACAAGACCAAGGACAGGGACGAGCTCAGAGCCTGGCTCGGAGATCAGAAGGGACTTCTTTCATGGAAGCTCGACGGACTCACTGTAGGACTGACCTATGAGAACGGCAGACTCGTCCAGGGTGTCACCAGAGGCAACGGAGTAGAGGGCGAGCTCATTACAACCAATACCATGGCATGCAGAAATGTGCCTAAGATGATCCCGTTCAAGGGCAGGACTGTTGTCAGAGGAGAGGCTGTCATCAGGTACTCAGACTTTGAGAAGATCAATGAAGCGATTGACGATACGGACGCCAGGTACAAGAATCCACGCAATCTATGCAGCGGGAGCCTTCGCCAGCTCGACCCGAAGGTGACAGCTGACAGGCACGTGCAGTTCTACGCTTTTACGCTGACTCTTTCCGAGGGGCTTGACTTTACAAGCCGCAGCGCCAAAATGGAGTGGCTTAAAGATCAGGGATTTGATGTGGTAGACTACGTGATGGTGGACAAGGACAACATTATAGATGCCATCGATCAGTACGAAGCTGCCATACCGGATTTTGACATCCCGTCGGACGGACTTGTGCTTACTCTGGAAGATGTAAACTACGCGTCCACTCTGGGTGAGACTGCGAAGTATCCGAAAGATTCCATCGCGTTCAAGTGGCGCGATCAGCATGCGGATACAGTGCTGAGAGAGATAGAGTGGAGCCCGTCCAGAACAGGCCTGCTCAATCCGGTAGCTGTATTCGATCCTGTGGAACTTGAAGGAACGACAGTCTCCCGCGCGTCAGTGCACAATCTCAACATAATGGAAGATCTGCAGCTGGGGATCGGAGATACCATCAGGGTATACAAGGCTAACATGATCATACCGCAGCTCTCAGATAATCTGACCCGCAGCTGCAATATGGAGATACCGTCTGTTTGTCCGGTGTGCGGAGGACCGACACGGATCAAAGATGAGGAAGGCACCAGGACACTCATCTGCATCAATCCGGACTGTCTTGCCAAGCATGTCAAGAAGTTCTCGCACTTCGTATCGAGAGATGCTTTGAATATAGAAGGACTGTCAGAATCAGGACTGCTCAAACTCATCGGTATCGGAGCCCTGAGGACCTTTCCGGATCTCTTCAGACTGTCTGAACATGAAGAAGAAATCGTTGCGATGGAAGGTTTCGGAAAGAAGTCCTTTGAGAATCTGATCGCTTCTGCGGAGAGAGCAAGACATACCACTCCGGCAAGGCTCCTGTATGGCCTTGGAGTACCGGGGATAGGGACAGCCAATTCACGCAATATTGCCAGAGCATGCCGGAACAGCTGGCATGAAATACATACTCTGGATGAAGAAGGCCTCAAATCTATCGATGGAGTCGGATCCGTCATGGCAAAGGACTACACAGAGTATTTCAGCGATGAGAACAATTCCGCAATGATCCGCGAACTGATCCGTGTGCTCGATCTGGATGAATCCTTCGAAGCCGCGGGTACGAAACTCGAGGGAAAGACTTTCGTCATAACGGGCAGCCTCACACGCTACGCCAACCGCAGAGATCTCAAAGCAGATATAGAGGCGGAGGGCGGCAAGGTGGCAGGATCGGTATCCGCTAACACAGATTACCTCATCACGAATAATCCGGGGTCGGGATCTGCCAAAAACAGAGATGCCCGCGCTCTGGGCGTTTCCATCATTACAGAAGATGATATAATAGAAATGCTGGGTAAATAATTAAGCGCGGATACAGTTACAGCTTACAGTATGAAATGAGGAAAGGAGGAAGAGCCCATGGATAACAACAATCGTGTGGATATGGATCAGGCTTATGATGAGTCGCTCGAGAAAATATTCCAGCTCCTCGAAGAAAAGAAATACTTCAGATGCAGGGATGAACTGCTCAAACATGATGAAGTTGAGATCGCTGAAATGCTGGTGGATATCAGGAGAGAATTTGACCTGCAGCGCATGGTCGTGCTCTTCCGTTCTCTTCCTAAAGATATAAGTGTTGATGTTTTTGCCGAACTCAGCACTGATGACAGACTGGACATCATCAACATCATAACGGACCCCGAGCTCAAATACATACTCGATGAACTCGACTTCGATGATATGATCGACGTACTTGAAGAGCTGCCGTCCAACATCGTTGACAAGATCCTCGACAAGACACCTAAGAGCGAGCGCCGCATGATCAATACATTCCTGAAATATAAGGAAGACAGCGCGGGCTCACTGATGACCCCGGAGTACATCAGCCTCAGGAAGAATATGACCGTGAGGGAAGCTCTGGATCACATCAAGGAAGTCGGACTCGACTCTGAGACGATATATACATGCTATGTACTGGATCAGGGGCGTAAGCTCATCGGCGTCGTTTCCCTCAAGTCGCTGGTCATATCGCCGGACGGTCTCAGCATAGCAGAT
>JBGUJM010000095.1:0-35664 GCA_045113935.1 Anaerovoracaceae bacterium | reverse complement strand
GCACAGTTCGCAGGGTCATCATCAGTTCCGGCACACGTCGAGATGATGGGACTCATCGGAGCAGGAAACAACCCGATGGTAGGTATGACTGTATCTGTAGCAGTTTCCGTAGAGGAAGCAGCAGCAGCAGGCAAGTTCTGATCCTGATCGTGCAAGACCAAAAGGGTACCGGCGGCAATGTTGCTGCCGGTATTTTTGTATGCAGAAACCGGCGCCGTTTTTCCCGGTCCGGGTCCGCTGACATGATACCTGCCGGCAATGAATTGCTTCATGTCCTTGCTATTACTGCGTTTTGTGAAATATAATAATTATGTATACGATAAAAACGGAGAGAATGAACAATGGAGAAACAACACGAAAAACTTGAAGTAGGGATAACCGGGATCACTGAGGAGACTGTCACTGAGGAAACTCTGGCGTTGAGAATGTCGAGCGGCGGACTTCCTGTATATGCCACGCCGAGGATGATCGGCATGATGGAGTATACAGCGTGGTCAAGTGTTGAGCCTTATATGGAAGAAGGCAGGGGGACAGTTGGTACACATCTTGATGTATCCCATGTGTCAGCAAGCCCTCTGGGCGCGCATATAAGGATCGAGAGTGAGCTTGAAGAGATCGACCGGAGGAGACTGGTCTTCCGCGTGAGGGCATTTGATGATGCAGGCCTGATCGGCGAAGGAACTCACGAGAGATTCATAATCGACAATCAGAAATTTATGGACAGGACACAGTCCAAACTGGAGAAATAGAATATGAGCAAAATATACATTACAGGTCACAGGAATCCGGATCTTGACAGCCTATGCTCTGCTTCCGCGTATGCAAGGCTCAAGAATCTCACTGATCCGGAGAATGAATATGTAGCCATCCACTGCAGCCCTGTTTCGGACAGTGTCAGATGCCAGATGGAGGCGATGGATCTTGAGATCCCGAAGTATATGAAGGATGTGCGCCCTAAGATCAGGGACGTTATGCTGACTTCACAGGGCCGCCTGCAAGGCAGCGCGCCTATTTTTGATCTTATCAAGACCTACCATACAGATAAACCATCAGTAGTTCCGATCTATGAGGGCGAACGGTTTAAAGGTCTCCTTAGCGTGGATGATATAACAGGATGGTTCCTGGCTGACAATCAGGAAGAGATCCCGACATACGAGTTCAGTATAGATAACATCCTCAAAGTTATTCCTTCCACTCTGATCAAAAAGGGCAGGGAAGATGTGATAAGAGGTTCACTTGCAGTCGGCGCGGCTTCCTTTGAGACTTTCACCTGTTTTCTCGATGACATAGAAGAATGCATTCTCGTTACCGGCGCGCGTAAGGAGCACATCGAGTATGCGATGAGCAAACAGATCCCTGCGATCATCATCACGGCAGCGGAAGAAACTCCGGACATGGATTTCAGCAATTATAAGGGAACTGTGATCACGACTACACTCGGTACGGCCGAGACGATCAGAAGAGTCAGGATGGCTGAGGCAGTCGAACTTATGATGCAGCAGAAGACAGAGACGATCGGCATCGAAGATCTTTTCGCGGATGGAAGATCGATCTTCATCAACTCACATACACGGGGACTTGCAGTCATGGACGGAGATGAGTTCGCCGGGTTCGTTACAAGAAGATGCTTCCTTATTCAGCCTCAGCACAATGTGATCATGGTTGACCACAACGAGCCGGCCCAGAGCATTGAAGGGATCGAAACGGCCAACGTGCTTGAGATCATTGATCATCACAGACTGGATTCCGTTTCTACCAAAATGCCTATATTTATAGACGCCGAACCTCTGGGAAGCACATGCACCATAGTTTATCAGCAGTATCTCAGACATGGCATCATGCCGGATCAGTATGCGGCAAAACTGATGCTGACGGGGCTGATCTCAGACACACTTATCCTCAGGAGCCCTACAACGACGGTCACGGATATCAGTACCGCGGAGATGCTCGCAAGGCTGGCTAAGATCCCGAGTATTGAGGAGTTCGGCGAGAAACTCTTCAGCATAACTGACAATCTGGAGATCCAGGATCCTGAAGAAATGATCCTGTCTGATTTCAAGAAATACGAATCCGGCGGGGTGCGTATGGGCATCGGACAGTGCGAAGTTACTACACTCAGCAACGTAGGTGAATACGCTGATAAATATCTTGAGGCACTCGAGACTGTCAGGAACAGAGAAGGCCTTGACTGGACTCTGCTTATGATAACAGATGTCCTCAGGGAAAAAAGCGTGCTGCTGGCTACTGATCACAGATACAACAGAGATCTGCCGTATAAGAGCAAGAAGAAACAAGTCTATAATATGCCGGGCGTCATGAGCCGTAAGAAGCAGCTGCTGCCGGCACTGATCTCAATCACAGCGAGGTGATCCTGATGAAAACTAACTGGTACAGGGATGCGGTGGTATACCAGATATATCCGTTCAGCTTCATGGACGGGAATAATGACGGTATGGGAGATATACCGGGCATTATTTCCAGGCTGGACTATATCAGGGATCTCGGCGCGACCGCGATATGGTTTTCACCGCTCTATGTTTCCCCGTGCAAAGATTACGGCTACGATGTGGCCGATTACAAAGCTATAGATCCGAAGTTCGGGACAATGGAGGATTTTGACAGACTGATGGAGGAGTGCCATAAGCGGGGTATCCGCGTCATCATGGACATGGTACTCAATCACACGAGTGATCAGCATAAGTGGTTTCAGGAGGCTGTCGCGGACAGAAACTCTCCGTACAGAGATTACTACATCATCAGAGAGGGACGCAGGAAGGGAAGCAGACTGATGCCGCCGACCAACTGGGTCAGCTCTTTTACCGGATCTGCATGGCAGCGGATCGGAGATACGGATGAGTTCTATCTCCACCTGTTTGCGCCTGAACAGCCGGATCTCAACTGGGAGAATCCCGCGGTCAGAGATGAGATAGCAGATATCCTTAATTTCTGGCTCGGGAAGGGTGTCAGCGGGTTCCGCTTCGATGTTTTCAACCTGTACTCCAAAGTCCATCCATTCAAAGACGATAAGAATCCGTTCAGATTCCAGAAAGGCACGCCTTATTTTGTGGACGGGCCGAGGATGCATGAATTCCTTCAGGAGCTGTATGACAGAGCCCTGTCGCGATATGATACATATACTGTGGGTGAATCCTACATACCGGATGAGGAGCACGCTCACAGATACATACATGAAGAGTCCGGAGAACTGGATTCAATATTCGATTTCGAGCATCTGACTTCAGACAATGTGCTTAAATTCATGCCGAAACCTTTTGACCTGAAGAGGTTCAAGAAGGGTCTGCTCGAACCTCAGATCAGGTACCACGGGTCCGGCTGGAACACTCTTGTCCTTGAGAATCACGACAACGGCAGAAGTATCTGCAGATTCGGGATCAACACGAGGCGCTGGCGCTATGAAGCCGCGACATTTCTGGCACTGATCACATTCATGGGCTGGGGAACTCCGTTCATCTATCAGGGCGAGGAGATCGGAATGATCAATACGGATTTCCGGAGCATGGATGAGCTCAAAGATCCCGTATCACATTTCGTATATAACATGATGACCGGGTCAATGCATTTGCCGGCCAGAGCTGCATTTTCTCTGATAAAACGCGGAGCCAGAGACCATGCGAGGACACCGATGCAGTGGGACAGTTCTGTCAACGCCGGGTTCAATGAAGGGGCTGAACCATGGCAGTGCGTCAATCCGTCATACAGGGAGATCAACGTGGAAGCAGACCTTGCTTCAGACAGGTCGGTCTACAGGTTTTATCAGAAGCTGCTTGCGCTCAGGAAGGAAGAACCCGTTCTCCTCAGGGGAGAGACGATCGAATATGATCCGGATGACAGGAACATCATTGCATATTCCAGAACTTATGAAGGAAGAAGGATGCTTGTTATAGGAAATTTCTCAGGACGCGCTCACAGATACAGTATCCCGGGAGATTTCAATGTGGATGATCTGGAAATTGTTCTGTCCAACTATGGCGGACAGATAACAGAAAGGGAGATGAAACTGCGCCCGTACGAAGCGATACTCTTCAGAGAAGTTCTGAAATGACATACAGACAGAAACAGCAGTTATGAAAGGAGCAGGGGTGGATCAAATGAACGATGAGATCAAAAGACTGAAAGAGATTATCGATGAGAGTAACAATATCGTTTTCTTCGGAGGGGCCGGAGTATCTACTGAGAGCGGTATCCCGGACTTCCGCAGCGCCAACGGTATCTACAACATGGATCTCGGACGAGAGGTTTCGCCTGAGGAAATGATCTCGCATACTTTTTATGTGAGACATACCAAGGATTTCTATGATTTCTATAAGGACAAGCTGATCTACAAGGAGGCTCAGCCGAATGCGTGCCACCGGGCACTTGCGGAACTGGAGAAGCAGGGCAAAGTCAAGGCTGTGGTCACACAGAACATCGACGGTCTTCACCAGCTTGCCGGCAGCAAGACGGTATTCGAACTGCATGGATCCGTGCTCCGCAATTACTGCGAGAGATGCCATGCCTTCTATAATGTGGACAAGGTCCTCGAATCTGAAGGTGTGCCGTATTGTGACAAGTGCGGCGGCAGGATCAAGCCGGACGTCGTCCTTTATGAAGAGGGTCTCGATGAAGCCGTGATCAATGGCGCGGTCAACGCGATATCGAGGGCGGATACACTGATTGTCGGCGGGACCACACTGATCGTATATCCCGCGGCCGGCCTGATCAGGTATTTCCGGGGCAAGCATCTGGTGCTGATCAACATGACTGCGACATCAGCTGACAATATGGCTGAGCTGGTCATCAGAGAGCGTATCGGAGAAGTGTTCAGCCAGGTGATGGGCTGGAAGTAATACACAAGGAACAGCGACCGGGTAGAATATATAAAACGAGGCGGGCTCTTTGCAGCCCGCCTTTTACTTGCTCTGTACCTGTATATCTGCTATCTGATGTGACTGATCGGATCGCACTGAACTTCGCCGGATGCGATATCCCGTACTACGTGATAGTACGAATACTCTTCGTCGTGAAGTTTGCTTCCGTTTCTGAATATATCCTCAGCTTCTTCGCGCTTTTCCGGCTTAATGCGCACTGAAATACCGCAGCTCGCGGAGATGAATCTCGGGACAGGCATGATGGTAACTTCTGCCGGCTTGAGAAGCTTCTCTGTAGAGATGGCTGCATGAGTTGATTCAAATGTCAAAAGATAGTATTCGTTCATTGATTAGAGCTTGATGACCTTGCTGACTTCCTGCATAGCACCGAGGATGTCATACATATTACTTACTGTTCCGACTTTGAGTTCGTCCTTGAGTCCATAGAAGTTCAGGCATGTTCCGCATACGAGGACCTGAGTTCCCTTCTCGATAAGGGTATTAAGATTCTCAACGATCTGAGGCTCGACACCTGTTACCAGCTTGACACCTTCATTCATGAAGAGTACATATGCCGGGATCCTGTCAGATTCGCTGAGTGTGAAAATAGCCATCTTGGCAAGATTGCCGCCGAGCTCGCTGTTGTTGGTGCCGATCGCATTGGTATTGAAGAATACCGCATATGTATCAGCCTCTGCAACCTGAGCACCCATCTTGGTCTCACCGTTAGCGAATTTCACCAGGAACTTGTCCCCGAATGGCTCGCTTGTTGCAGGTCTTCCGAGTGCATCGCCGAGTCTCTCGAGATTGCCGACCTGAGTAGGGCCGTCAACGACGATCTCAACATCCTGCTCGCCTGCTTCGAGCTGCTTCTTAGCCATGATTACAGGAATAGGGCACTGCTTGCCGCCAGCATCGATTCTCATAAGTAATTACCTCCGATATTATATTCTAAGATTATTTTGTAAACAACAAGATTATTACTGATGTGTAACTGCCGTTCTGCGGTGTTACACAACTATTACTATACTATTATTTCCTGATTACAAACTATTGAAAAAAGCTATAATTTCCCTGCGGGCGAGCCTGATAAGACTATAGAACTCAGGAAGCCGGGAAGAACATCAGAACATACACGGATATAGTACAGAATTGTAGATTAATTGGCCTGATTGGATTAAAATGAACAGTAGTATGCGTTTTTTACGCACAGTCAGATTATAGAAAAAGGGGGCCCTGATGAGCAGATCTATGGTTATATTTGATCTCGACGGAACACTGTGGGACTCAGCTGTTTCTGTCGCTGAATCGTGGAACATGGAAATAGAGCGTGTCACAGGCAGACCCAGCGCTATAGCACCGGACGACATACGCAGGAATATGGGCAAAACGATGAACGAGATCGCTGATGATGTTATGGGAGAATATCCGCCTGAAGAAAGATATGCCCTTGCCCGCTTCTGCGAGGTGTTCGAGAATGCATATATTACCGAACACGGAGGAGAACTCTATGAAGCAGTCAGGGAGACTCTGAAAGAACTGCGGAATAACGGGGTGATGATGACAATAGTCAGTAATTGCCAGGAAGGTTATATTCCGGCTTTTATCACTTCAATGGATATGGCCGAATACTTCGCGGATTATGAAGAATGGGGGCGAAGCGGTCTGCTCAAGGCCGACAACATCCGGCTGATCATGGAGAGAAACAACTGTGACAAAGGTATTTATGTCGGAGACATCCAGAAAGATGCCGACGCTTCTGCTGAAGCCGGAGTTCCGTGCATCTGGGCGTCGTACGGATTCGGGCATATAGATAAGCCTGCCGCGGTGCTGGAGAAGTTCAGCGATCTGCCCGAGGCGCTCAGAAGACTGGGATATTTGCAGAGGTATGTGTAAAACAGATATTTGCTGACGGAGAATACAAACGAAGATGAAACTGGATAACAAGAGAACCATACTGGTCGGACTGGCATTTCTGTCGATCTGCGCATTCTGGCAGATGTATGACAATGTAATTCCGCTGATCCTCACCAAGACATTCCATCTGCATGAGACTTTTTCCGGAGCCATCATGGCGGCGGATAATGTTCTGGCACTGTTTCTGCTGCCGTTCTTCGGAACGCTTTCGGACAGGACGAACACAAGACTGGGTAAGCGGATGCCGTATATCCTCGGCGGTACCGCTGCGGCAGTCATCATGCTCAACATACTGCCCGTGCTTGACAACGGATATTATGCGGCTCCCGGCACCGGCAAAATGACTTCTTTCATCATAATACTCGGGCTGCTGCTCGTCGCGATGGGCACATACAGATCTCCGGCAGTCGCGTTGATGCCGGATGTCACGCCCAAGCCTCTGAGATCGAAGGCAAATGCGATCATCAATCTCATGGGAGCTGTCGGCGGGATCATCTACCTTGCTGTCGCGGCAGTCATGTATCCCAACTCGAAGGTGCAGGGTCTCGAGCATGTGAACTATCATCCGCTGTTCCTGGTTGTTTCCGGCATCATGGTCATTTCGATCGCGTTGATGTTCCTGACGATCAGAGAGCCTCAGCTTGCGGCAGCGAATCAGGCCCTTGAAGCTGAACATCCTGAGTGGAATCTGGCCGAGGATGACGGATCAGGCAATGAAGTGCTGCCGTCTGACGTTAAGAGAAGTCTTGGTTTTCTCCTCGCATCTATAGCATTGTGGTTCATCGGATACAACGGGATCACAACGTGGTTCACCCCTTATGTAGATAAAGTCATGGGACAGGGTCTCGGCGGCGCATCGACATGTCTGCTGATCGCTACTGCCGGCGCCATCGTTTCATATATACCGATCGGCAGCCTTGCTTCCAGGATCGGAAGGAAAAAGACGATCCTGATGGGGATCCTGCTGCTGGCAGGCTGTTTCCTCGGCTGTTTCTTCCTGACAACAGCATTCCACAGCATCAATCTGATCATGTTTGTGGTATTTGCGCTGATCGGCTTTGCCTGGGCGGCGATCAATGTCAATTCACTGCCGATGGTAGTTGAAATGTGCAGAGGATCCGATATCGGCAAGTTTACAGGATACTACTACACAGCATCGATGGCAGCGCAGGTCGTCACTCCGATACTGGCAGGATTCCTGATGAGAAATGTCAGCTACAAGGTGCTGTTCCCATATGCAGCATGCTTTGTTGCACTGAGCTTTCTGACGATGACCAGGGTAAAGCACGGTGATGCTGCGCCTGAAGCCAAGAGAGGACTCGAAGCATTCGAAGATATGGATGATTAGTGCAATGAGAAAAAGCAAAAAGAAAAAGACAGAAAGCAGACCCGTGCTGATGGCGCGTCATTACGCGCATAGGGGATATCACAAAAAGCCGCAGATACCTGAGAACTCGATGGCAGCATTCCGGAGAGCAGTAGAGCATGGATTCGGTTCAGAACTTGATGTACACCTCATCGCCGACGGAAGTCTGGTGATTTTCCATGATGAGCAGCTCGAACGCCAGACAGGCGTCAGGGGCGAGATCGAGGATTATGATATCACTAATCTCAGGAAACTGAGACTTGAAGGAACGGATGAGCAGATCCCGACTCTCGATGAGGTGCTGGAACTGTATGAAGATACCGGGCTTCCTCTGGTTATCGAACTCAAGTGTGCCAGAGGGAATTACAGAAAACTTGCAGAGGCCGTATGCAAAAGGCTTGACAGCTACCGGGGGGACTTTGTTCTGGAGAGCTTTGATCCCAGGGCAGTGGCGGCAGTGAAAAAATTCAGACCTGACTTCATAAGAGGGCAGCTGGTACAGAACTTTTTCATAACAAGAGACGGACTTCCGTTCTGGCAGACGGCGCTGCTGACGCTCCTTAAGATGAATCATCTGGTGAAACCGGACTTCATCGCGTTCAGATTCCGTGACAGGGATTCGCGCCCTCTGAGATACAGTCTGCGGAAGAGCGTCAATAAAGAAGGTGCTGCAATGGTAGGCTGGACGATCACCACACCGGAAGAATACAAAGAAGCTGTAGAAGCAGGGATCATACCGATATTCGAACAGTTTGATCCGGATGAAATATGATATAGCATATAGAAGATAAATACAGAAAGGAACACTTATAGCTATGAGGAACAAGAGAAGAGACGGAAAGAGAGTCAGAGGCCTGGACGGATATCATAATATTCTGCCGTATGTAATGCCGAAGAGGACTGAGGCAGAGGTATCCATGACAGAGCAGTTCGATGTTACCGATCTGGTAAAATACATGGCGGACAGAAACGAGAAGGATGGTACCAACCTCAAGATCTTCCACGCTATCTGCACGGCAGTAGCCAGGACCGTATACCACAGACCGAAACTTAACTATTTTATTTCCGGAAGGACTTTTTATGAGAGACCGGACATCACTCTGTCTTTTGTAGTAAAGCAGAAGTTTGAAGATGAGGCTGATGAGACTCTCATGTTCCTCAAGGTCGAACCTGACATGAATCTCGACTCGATCTCCAGACTCATCGTCGGGGATGTCACGAAAGTGCGCAAAGAGAAGACCAATGATCTCGACAAACTGATGGAACTGGTCGGAAGCATGCCGAGGCCGATCCTTGAGGCGTTCTTCGGAACACTTAAGATCCTGGAATATCACGGCATCATGCCTAAGGCGCTCACAGCAGGAGATCCAAATTATTCATCAGTGCTTCTCTCTAATTTAGGATCTATCAAGTCAGAGTCCTGCTACCATCATCTGAGCAATTACGGGACCTGCTCGGTAATGATAACCATCGGAACGCTTCACAAGGAGCAGAAACTTATGGAAGACGGAACCTGGCAGGAAAGAGATGTGATCAACTGCACATTTACGATCGATGAGAGACTCGCTGACGGATTCTATTATGCGAAGTCTCTCCGCATTGCCAAGTATGTGCTCGAGCATCCGGATACCATGCAGGATCCGATCAGCAAGCCGGTACCTGTCGAACTGTAGCAGAGCACTTTATCAGGAAAGGAAACGAATATGAGCAAAAGCACCGATACCGGTAAGCACGGCGCACCGGTCAGGAAAAAGCGCGGACTCTGGTGGAAGATCCCTATGTGGATCGTAATTGTTGCTGCGGCCTGCTTTTTGCTTGCGAACGCAGTGAATTTCGGAGTATCGCTTCACCTGAGACATTACATCAACAGCTTTGAGCCTGTCGACTACAGCGGTGTGGACAGGGTGGTTCCTGAGATCGATGAGGAGACTGGTTATTATACATTTAAAACCGACAGAGATCTCAGGGTAATGATGCTCACAGATATCCACCTCGGAGGCGGATTCTGGAGCTATAAGAAGGACCGCAAGACGATCTATGAAGTGATCACGATGCTTCAGAAGGAAAAACCTGATCTCGTCATTCTGGATGGCGATAATACCTTCGCGGTGCCGGGGCCTGTCTATAACGGCGGAGGTACTCTCAATAATTACATGGCAGCACATGACGTAATCAACATATTCAACCATGAGGGGGTATATTTCTCCACTGTATTCGGCAATCACGACACTGAGGTGTTCGGGTATACCGGCAGACAGAGACTCGGTGAACTGTACATGGACGACAGGTTCGAATACTGCATATTCGACCAGAACTTTACAGACGGAGGAGACCTCCCGACAGTCACGAACCAGATCATTCTGGTCAGGAACTCTAAGGATGAAGTCACCAAAGCCTTGCTGCTCATAGACAGCAACGCATATGTAGATGATTCGATACAGGCAGTGCTCGACTGGAATTATGATATCATCAGGGATTCTACGGTCGACTGGGCAGCGGAGTCACTGAAAGCACTCGGCAGTCCGGAGACAGTCGCGTTTTTCCACATCCCGACGAGTGAATTCCGCATCGCCTATGAAGATCTCGAACAAAACGGCTTCAAAGACACGGAGGATACCAGGTACATCTCAGGCGTCTGGGATGAGCTGCTCGATGAGACCACGCACAGCAGGATCTGGCACGGCGGCATCACTAAGGAAGTGCCTCTCGCGGAGATCGACAAGTTCTTCGAGACCCTCGGGCCTGACGGGATGAACGTGCTTGAAGCCTGCTACTGCGGACACGATCATGTCAACAACGCTATGGTCAATTACAGGGGCGTAGACCTCTGCTATGGCTATTCCATCGACAATCTTGCGTATCAGGATATCAATTATTCCGGCGCGCAGAGAGGCGCGACCATCATAACGATCCAGCCTGACGGAAACAGGATCACGACATATAAGAATGCATATAAGGATTACGGAGTTCCGGCAGATAAGTTTGTCGAAGTTTATACGGACAAACTGTTCTACGAGGACGGAAAACCGGACGGGGTGCTTCAGCCGTAGCTGAGAGTCAGAGAGGCGCTGCTGTCCGGCGCAGTGAAAGGGGTATAGTATGGCAGGACCTGGCCCGGGACGAATGGGTCCGATGAGCTTCCTCACGGAGGAAGAAAAACAGAATATGCCTAAAGTCACGAAGGCGCTGCTGGTCAGGATCGTGAGTTATCTCAAACCATACTGGCTGCAGTTCATCTTCGTATTCATAGCGATACTCCTGTCGGCGACAGTCGGGCTTTTCCCTTCGATACTGACCGGCCGTATAGTCGACGAGGCGCTGGTAGGCAAAAATATGGAGCTTCTGATCAAGCTCCTGCTGCTGGCTTTTGCCGCGCTGACGGTGAGCCAGCTGGTGGGTGTGCTCGAGAATTATATCAATGCGTGGATCTCGCAGCGCATCATATTTGACATGCGCAACCAGATGTACAGGCATCTTCAGAACATGCCGCATTCTTTCTTCACGACGGAGAAGCAGGGCGACATAATAACCCGCATGAACACCGACATCAGCGGAGTCAGCTCGGTCATAAGCGGTACCCTGTCCAATATCGTGAGCAACGTCGCGACAGTCATAACAACTCTGGTGGCGCTTTTCAGCATGAGCATTCCTCTGGCGCTGGTAGGTATCGCCGTGATACCGCTTCTGGTGCTCCCGACAAGAACTGCCGGCCGCACGCGCTGGAAGTATCTGACACAGAGCCAGGCCAAGAGCGATGAGCTCAATCAGAAGATCGATGAAACGCTGTCGGTCAGCGGGTCGATGCTGGTCAAGATCTTCACGCGTGAGGACAAGGAATATGATGATTTCACTAAGATCAACAAGGAAGTCACTGAACTCAACCTCAAGGAACAGAGATCAGGACAGCTCTTCCGCGTGGTCATGGGTATGTTTACTCAGGTGGGCCCGCTGCTGATCTACTTTGCAGGCGGATACTTTATTATCAGGAATATCGACCCGACACTGACGGTCGGCATGATAACTGCCACTGTGGCGCTCATCAACAGGCTGTACAGACCGATCGAGCAGCTGCTCAATCTCTCTGTAGACTTCACGAGGTCGCTGGCGCTCTTCACACGTATATTCGACTATTTTGACAGGGAAAACACTATCGTTTCTCCTGAAAACGGCAAGAAGCCTGATGTGGACAACAAGCCGATATCCTACGAGCATGTCGAGTTCAGTTACAATCCTGAGAATCCTATCCTCACGGATGTAAATTTCGAAGTGCCGGGCGGCAGCATGTACGCGATCGTAGGTCCTTCGGGATCCGGAAAGTCGACAGTGGTCAATCTCATACCGAGGCTTTACGATGTCTGCGGCGGAAGTGTAAAGATCGCCGGTGTGGATGTCAGGGATTTTGACCTGACATATCTGAGATCAAAGATCGGTGTGGTGACGCAGGAGACCTATCTGTTCAACGGCACCATACTCGAGAATCTGAAATACGCCAACGATGATGCTTCCATGGAGGATATAGAAGAGGCCTGCCGTATAGCCAATATCCATGATTTTATCGTGAATCAGCCTGACGGCTACAACACGCAGGTCGGCAACCGCGGACTCAAACTCTCAGGCGGTGAGAAGCAGAGACTCTCGCTTGCCAGAGTTATACTCAAGGATCCTAAGATCCTGATCCTGGATGAGGCGACTTCGGCTCTTGACTCGATTTCAGAGAATTCGATTCAGGATGCCCTCGAGAAGATGATGAAGGGCAGGACGAGCATCGTCATCGCGCACCGGCTTTCCACGATCCTCAAAGCGGACAGGATCCTTGTCGTCAAAGACGGTATCATTGCGGAGCAGGGCACTCATGAGGAACTGCTCGGACTCGGCGGTACATACAAGGAACTCTACGAGACGCAGTTCAGACAGGCAATAGACAGCGAGACCGGACGCGCGGCGGCTGACAGCGGAGACGGTCTTAACATAGAGACTCTCTCTACACAGTACAAAGTCAGAAATATCACCGCGTCGGATATCTCTCCGGTCTACAGACTTGCCAAGTCAAACGCAAAATACTATGAGTATCTGGGCACTGTTCCGACACGCGAGAGCCTGACGGAAGTTATTTCCGAGCTGCCTGAGGGAGCCGCAAGGAACTGTAAGCACTTTGTAGGCTTCTACAACGCGGATGATGTGCTCGTAGCGATCATGGATCTGATCACCGGCTATCCTGAGAGCGATGACGCATTTATCGGATGGTTCATGGTCGACGGCGAGATGCAGGGCAGAGGGATCGGTTCGGGCATCTTCGCGGATGTCAGGGCTGCCATGAAGGCTGCCGGATATGACTATATAGCCCTGGCTGTCACAGAAGCCAATGAAGAGGCTGTGAAATTCTGGAAGTCACAGGGCTTCAGGGAGACCGGGGAACGGACAGAACAGAACGGGTACACTGTTCTGAAACTGGAAAGATCAATATAAGGAAAAGATGCAGACACGGCTTGGGAAAAAATTCTGGATATCGATGCTTGTCTTCGGGCTCATGGGCCAGGTGGCATGGGTCGTGGAGAACATGTACTTCAATGTGTTCATCTACAAGATGTTCCATGCTTCGGCTGCGGATATTTCCGCAATGGTCATGGCGAGCGCCGTCACAGCGGCGCTGACCACCATCATCATGGGAGCGGTATCCGACAGGGTCGGAAAGCGCAAAGCGTTCATGAGCGCGGGCTATATCATATGGGGTGTCAGCATCATTACCTTCGCATACATCAGAAGCGTTTTCATGACCATCGTTATGGACTGCGTCATGACATACTTCGGATCGACTGCCAATGACGCGGCGTACAACGCCTGGCTGACTGACCGCGGGGATTCGACCAACAGAGGGAAGATCGAAGGCGTCAACTCCATGATGCCGCTGGTCGCGATACTTGTCGTGTTCGGAGGCTTTATGAGTTTTGATCTGGACACACATGAGGCATGGACGACGATCTATTACATCATCGGTATTACAACGGCGCTGATCGGAGTTGCCGGTTGGTTCCTGATAGAGGATGCTCCGGACCTGAAGCCGGTGAAAGAAGGGATGGGGGAGACACTCATATACAGCTTCCGCCCTTCAGTAGCGCGGGAGAACGGAAAGCTGTATCTTACACTGCTCAATTTTGCCGTGTTCGGTACATCGATCCAGGTTTTCATGCCGTATCTTCTGATCTACTATGAGAAGACGCTGGGCATCGAAAACTATGTGCTCATATTTGCGCCGGCTATCATCCTCGCGGCAGTGATAACCGTATTCTACGGGAGACTGTACGACTCTCTCGGTTTCATACGCAGCATAGTGCCGGTCATCGTAATGCTGGCGCTTGGATACGCTGTGCTGTACTGCACAAGAACCACAATCCCCGTATTCATCGGATCCCTGCTGATGATGGCGGGATATCTGACGGGAATGTCAGTCTTCGGAGCTATGATCAGGGACAATATACCGGAAGGCCGGGCCGGACAATTCCAGGGAGTCCGCATCATCGGACAGGTGTTTATCCCGGGTCTCATTGGTCCGGCTCTTGGCGCGTGGATCCTGAAGGATGCCGAGCTTATCACCAACAGCGACGGAACTACATCCTTTATTCCTGACAGGGGCATCTGGTCAGCAGCGGCGGCAGTGCTCGTGATTCTGGCGGCGGTACTGTATGTTACACTCGGCAGAGCTTACCTTAAAGACGGCCGGAGCTGAGACCGTATAATGAAATAGCATACATAGAAAGAAAAGGAAGAAGAAGGGGAACGGATCTTGAGCATGACATTCCGTAAAGCTGAAAGGGAAGATATAGAAGCTATAGTTTCAATATATGAGCATACGCATGACGCAGAGGAGGCAGGTCTGACCACAACAGGCTGGCGCAGGGGTATATATCCCGTGAGAGCAACGGCGGAGGCATCTCTTGACAGAGATGACATGTATGTCGCTGAGATAGATGGCAGGATCATTGCGGCAGGGATCATCAATCAGATCCAGGTTGATGTATATGCGGACTGCGACTGGGTATACAATGCGCCGGAAGAGGATGTTTCCGTACTGCATACACTGGCAGTCGATCCTGACGCCAGAGGCAGGGGCGCCGGACCTGCATTCGTCAGATTCTGGGAGGACTTTGCCTGCATGCAGCAGGGCTGCAGCGTGTTGAGAATAGATACCAATGCCAGGAACGCCCGTGCCCGGAAGATGTACGCCCAGCTCGGATACATAGAATCCGGCATAGTGCCGACCGTGTTCAACGGGCTTAAAGACATTGATCTGGTCATGATGGAAAAATTCATCGGCACAGATATCCAGAGGCGCCTGAGAGAGACACGTGATGCAAAGTATGCTGCTTTTCAGGCAAAACTGACCCCGGGCATCGAACCGGAGCGGTTCATAGGGGCCAGGACGCCACAACTCAGAGCGTTCGCGAAAGAACTGGTAAAAGGCAAAGCACAGGGAATAGACGCGGAACTTACGGAGAGATTTCTCGCGGATCTGCCGCACCGGTATTTTGACGAGAACCAGCTGCACGCGTTTATCATCTCGGAGACTAAGGACTATGACAAATGTATGCGTATGACAGAGGAATTCCTGCCGTATATAGATAACTGGGCCACATGTGACCAGCTGTCGCCAAAGGTATTTGCGAAGCATAAGGGTGATCTCCTTGAGCACATAGACTGCTGGCTGGAATCAGACAGAACATATACTGTAAGGTTCGGCACCGGAATGCTGATGGAGCATTTTCTGGGCGAAGATTTCGATCCATCCTACATGGACAGAGTGGCATCGATACGTTCTGACGAGTATTATATCAACATGATGACAGCGTGGTATTTTGCTACTGCGCTCGCGAAACAGTACGATGCGGCTCTGGCAGTCCTGCTTGAGGGCAGACTGGATAAGTGGACGCATAACAAGTCGATACAGAAAGCCGTCGAAAGCCGAAGGATCACGGATGAACAGAAGACTTATCTGAAGACTTTGAAGAGAAAATAACAGACACCGGAAGCATATATAGTAACCATGAGTCAGATCAGCATTTTTGAAACTGAAAATAACAGCAGCAGCCAGCCTCTTGCGGCGAGGATGCGCCCGAGGAACCTCGAAGAGTTCGTCGGTCAGCAGCATCTTGTCGGAGAAGGCAAAGTGCTCCGCAATCTCATAGAGCGCGACAGTATCTCCTCCATGATATTCTGGGGACCTCCGGGCGTGGGCAAAACGACCCTTGCTCAGATCATAGCAGCCGGCACCAATGCGCAGTTCATCACATTCAGCGCGGTCACGAGCGGGATCAAGGAGATCAGGAATGTGATGCAGCAGGCGGATAAAATGACGGCTCTCGGCGCGCGTACCATTGTATTTGTGGATGAGATCCACAGATTCAATAAAGCTCAGCAGGACGCGTTTCTGCCTTTCGTGGAGAAGGGAAGCATCGTGCTGATCGGCGCGACTACGGAGAATCCTTCATTTGAGGTCAACGGAGCGCTTCTCTCGAGATGCAAGGTCTTCGTCCTGCATCAGCTCAGCCAGGAAGACATCGCTCAGCTGATCCGCAACGCGATAAGCGATCCGAGAGGTTTCGGGGATCAGGATGTCAGAATAGAGGAAGACGTAATAAACGCACTTGCCGCTTTTGCGAACGGAGACGCAAGGACGGCTCTGTCTACTCTTGAGATGATGGTCCTCAATGCGGACAGGGAGCGGGACGCGTCCGGCAGGGAGATCATCAGCATTACTGCTGATGATTTTGAGCAGTGTACTTCGAGGAAATCCCTCCTCTATGACAAGCAGGGCGAAGAGCACTACAATCTGATCTCCGCGCTGCACAAGTCTATGCGGAATTCAGACGCGGACGCGGCGGTATACTGGCTGGCAAGGATGCTGGAGTCAGGTGAGGATCCGATGTACATAGCAAGGCGGGTGACGAGGTTCGCGGCAGAGGATGTCGGCCTCGCTGACCCGAGAGCTCTCGAGCTCTCGGTGGCGGCATTCCAGGCATGTCACCTGATAGGAATGCCGGAGTGCAGCGTGCACCTCACCGAGGCCGTAATATACAACGCCCTTGCGCCGAAGTCCAACGCGATGGAAGTAGCCTATATGCAGGCTGCTGCGGACGCGAACAAGAGCATAGCGGAACCTGTGCCTCTCCATATCCGGAATGCTCCGACGAAACTCATGAAGGAGCTGGATTACGGCAAGGGTTATGTGTATGCCCACGATACGGAAGACAAGATCGCTGATATGGAATGCCTGCCGGACAATCTGCGCGGCAGAGAGTATTATCATCCGGGAGATCAGGGATTTGAACCGAGATTCAGGGAGCGCTACAACGCCATCAAAAAATGGCGGGAAGAACAGAAAAAGAAATAGCAAGCAACGCAAACAGGCTCCCGCGTGGAGCCTGTTGTTCTGTCAGACAAATATTACACCGGTCTGTATTATGCGATCTCGAGAGCGATCTCCATCATTTTGGTGAAGGAGTTCTGGCGCTCCTCAGCTGTTGTGTTCTCTTCAGGATAGTTGAATGAGTCAGAGACAGTCAGTATGCACAGACCGTTCTTTCCGAGCCTCGCGGCGTTGCAGTAAAGAGCTGCAGATTCCATCTCGATGCCGAGAACTCCCATCTTGGACCATCTCATTGCGGAAGCCGCGTCATCATAGAACATATCTGATGACAGAATGTTTCCGACTTTGAAATTAGCGCCGGCCGCTCTTGTAGCTGCAACTGCTTTCTCAAGCAGCTCGAACGAAGCGATAGGGCAGAAGGTGCCCGGCAGTTCATACTGAGCTGCATAGTTTCCGTTGGTGCAGGCACCCTGAGCGATGATGATATCGCGGACATGCAGCTCCGGATCGATGGATCCGGCAGAGCCGATCCTTATGATGTTCTTGACATCATAGAATGCGAACAACTCATATGAGTATATGCCTATTGCCGGCTGGCCCATTCCCGAAGCCATGACGGAAACACGTTTGCCTTTGTAAGTGCCGGTATAGCCCTGGACGCCGCGGACATTGTTCACGAGTACAGGATTCTCCAGAAAAGTTTCAGCGATAAACTTACTGCGGAGCGGATCACCCGGCATCAGAACGGTCTCGGCGAAATCACCGGCTTTTGCGTTGATATGAGGAGTAGGGATAGGCATTGTAGACCTCCTTTCGGTAAATGCAGATCACTTACTTGATAACATTGCTGTACAATATGATTGTACCATATTTCGGTCAATAAAAATGATAGCAGTTATGTTCAAACTATGGTATTTTTTTAATGACACGGAATAACCTGTTGTGATATACTTTTTAGGCTGGTGTATTATGCCAGCCTGAATTTTTATTATAAGGATAAAAGCATGAAAGAAATAGAGATCAGAGAATTATTCAGGAACACAGAAGCGTACGCAGATCAGGAAGTTCTGGTACAGGGATGGATAAGGAGTAACAGGAGCTCCAACCAGTTCGGATTCCTTTCCATCAATGACGGATCTTTCTTCAGTTCCGTACAGGTAGTGTATGAGGCGTCCAAGCTGTCCAACTATCAGGAAGTCGCTAAATACCGTCTCAGTGCAGGTGTCTCTGTACGCGGTATTGTTGTGCTCACACCTGAAGCCAAGCAGCCATTTGAGATCAAAGCCGACGAGATCATCCTCGAGGCAGATTCCGATCCTGACTATCCGCTTCAGAAAAAGCGCCACACGATGGAATTCTTAAGAGAGATCGCTCACCTGAGACCGAGGAGCAATACTTTCTCGGCGGTTTTCAGAGTCAGAAGCGTTACGGCTTATGCGATCCACAAGTTTTTCCAGGAGAAGAACTTCATATACGTCCACTCTCCTGAGATCACATGCAGTGACTGCGAAGGCGCCGGCGAGATGTTCCAGGTGACGACGCTCGATCTCGACAACCTTCCGAGAGATGAAGAGGGCAGAATAGATTATTCCCAGGACTTCTTCGGCAAGAAGGCAGGCCTCACGGTTTCCGGCCAGCTGGAGGGTGAGATCATGGCTCTTGCTTTCCGCAACATCTACACTTTCGGACCTACCTTCAGGGCTGAGAACTCCAACACGGCAAGACATGCTTCCGAATTCTGGATGATGGAGCCTGAGATGGCTTTCTGCGATCTGCAGAAGAACATGGATATCGCCGAGGAGATGATCAAGTACATCATCAGTTATGTTCTTGAGCATTGTCCGGAAGAGATGCAGTTCTTCAACAGCTTCATCGACAAGGGGCTTATAGAGAGACTCAATCACATCGTAAGCTCGGATTTCGTCAGGATCACATATACAGAAGCTGTGGACATCCTGCAGAAGTCCGGACAGAAATTTGACTATCCGGTAGAGTGGGGTCTTGAGCTTCAGACAGAGCATGAGAGATATCTGACCGAGCAGGTGTTCAAAAAGCCTATGTTCGTTACAGACTTCCCTAAGGACTGCAAAGCTTTCTACATGAGAGTCAATGATGACAACAAGACGGTTGCCGCATGCGATATGCTGGTACCGGGAGTCGGCGAGATCATCGGAGGCAGCCAGAGAGAAGAACGCTACGATGTGCTGCTGCAGAGGATCCGTGAAATGGGACTCGACGAGGACAACTACGACTGGTACCTCGATCTGCGCAGGTTCGGCGGAGTCAAGCACGCCGGCTTCGGACTTGGTTTTGACCGCATACTTATGTACCTGACAGGCATGAGCAACATCAGAGACGTCCAGATGTTCCCGAGAACCCCGGGCAACGCAGAATTCTAGATATGACTCGGAGACGGTTCTCCCAGTCATACTGACGCAAGATAATAATTAAGAATAATAATAAACAATATAAACCAGGAGGAACAAATGAAAGGCTATTCAAGCGACAAGATCCGCAACATCGTACTGCTCGGACACGGCAGCACAGGCAAGACCACTTTCCTTGAAGCAGGACTGCTGAATACTAAGGTGATCAGCAGACTCGGCAAGGTTGAGTCGGGCAACACAGTATCTGACTATGAGAAGATGGAGATCGAGAAAGGCTACACCATCAACCAGACTCTCGTTCCTGTAGAGTTCAACGGAACCAAGCTCAACTTCATCGACACACCGGGATTCTTTGATTTTGCAGGCGAGGCAAGAGCGGCTCTTTCCACAGGAGCTACTGCTATTATCATGGTAGACGCTTCTTCCGGCATCCAGGTAGGAACAGAAAAAGCCTGGGATCTTGTCAAGGAATACAACTCTCCGACATTCTTTGTGATCAACAAGATCGACAAGGACAACATTAATGTTGATGAAGTCATCGCTGCTCTTCAGGATAAGTTCGGCAGCGCATGTGTTACTCTTGATGATAAGGATGCTCTTGACGAGGCTGTCGCGGGAGCTGATGAGGAACTCATGGAGAAGTACTTCGAGGGCGAGCCTTTCACTGATGAGGAGTTCGCGCACGGTCTGGCAACCGGAATCCATAACGGTGATATCATGCCGATCCTTACAATGAGCGCGCTTACAGGCGAGGGAGTAGAAACAGTTCTCGACTCACTCTGCAAATATGTTCCGAAGCCTGATACAGTCATCACTGCTGCTAAGGATGCTGACGGTAATGACATTGAGATCGCCTGCGATCCTGCAGGAGACCTCGTGCTCTACATCTTCAAGACACTGGCTGACCCGTTCCTGGGCAAGATTTCATATGCAAAGGTAGTTTCCGGAACACTCAAGTCCGGCGCTGACGTATATAACCCGCGTTCAGAGAAGTCTGAAAAGCTCGGTTCGGTATTCTTCGTAAGAGGCAAGTCTCAGGAAATGACTGACACTGTAGTCGCAGGTGACATGGTAGCTCTCGGTAAGCTCCAGAACACCAAGACCGGTGACACACTCTGCCCGAAGGCTAAGCAGGTTACTGTTAAGCCTGCAGCATTCCCGACACCTTGCTACTTCGTAGCGGTAGAGGCTGCTGACAAGAATGAGGACGAGAAGATGGCTCAGGGTCTCTCCAGACTCATGGAAGAAGATCCTACATTCGTTCTTGAGAGAAACGCTGAGACACATCAGACTCTGCTTGGCGGTCAGGGTGACATCCAGCTCGGAATCATCCAGGCAAAACTCAAAGACAGATACGGTGTCAGTGTTAATGTGATCCCTCAGAAGATCGCTTACAGAGAGACGATCAAGGGCACATCCGATGTTCAGGGCAAGCACAAAAAGCAGTCCGGCGGCGCAGGCCAGTACGGTGATGTTCATATCAGATTCTCGCCATCCCAGGAGCCTGGACTCGAGTTCAGTGAAGAGCTCTTCGGCGGATCAGTTCCTAAGAACTACGTTCCTGCAGTTGAGAAGGGACTTCTCGAATGCATGGAGAAAGGCCCTCTGGCAGGATGCAAAGTACAGAACATCAAGGCTGTCCTCTACGACGGTTCCTATCACGAAGTAGACTCTAACGAAGTATCATTCAAGATCGCTGCATCTCTGGCATTCAAGAAGGGTATCGTTGAGGCAAGACCTTGCCTGCTCGAGCCTATCATGAAGCTCGAGATCACAGTTCCTGAGCAGTATGTAGGAGCTGTCATGGGCGATATGCCTAACAGACGCGGCATGGTTCTCGGAATGGATTCGGCACACGGCGGACAGATCCTCCACGCTGAAGCTCCTCAGGCAGAACTCTTCGACTATGCGATCGCGCTCAGATCGATGACTCAGGCAAGAGGCTCCTTCACAGTAGAGTTCGCAAGATATGCAGAGCTCCCTGGCAACCTTGCAGACAAGGTAATCGCAGCATACAAAGCTTCTTTGGAAGAGAAGTAATACAGAGACATGGCCTGCTCTCAGAAAACTGAGGGCAGGCTCTTTTATTGGCTTCTGATCAGGGGTATAATATAACTCCATTCAAGACAGTGGGTAAAAGGAGGTATAGGGTAATGAAAAAGAAAATCGCAGTTATGATCAGCTTCATGATGGTGATGACATTTGCGCTTGCGGCTTGCGGAGGCGGCGATGCTGATGTTTCCGACAGCAAGTATGTAGGTGCGTGGCAGGCTGAGTCTGTATCGCTTGGTGAAGAGTCGGGAGATCTCGACGGCGGGGTATTTACGCTGACTCTGAACGGTGACGGGACGGGCTCTTTTGACTCGGTAGCTGATGACGGAACAGAAGAACATTCGGATGTCACATGGGTCCTGACCGGCGACGGATTCAAGACCCAGGGAGACACTAAGATGAAATTCACTGATGATGGCGATGGCATCAAAACCAAGCTCTTAGGTGTTGAACTTCACTTCGTCAGAGTGGAAGGCGGCGGAGAAGAGAATGGAGAAGGCATGCTGGACGGAAGCGCTTACGGTTATGCCGGAGATGATCCGGCTGAGTATGCCATTTACAAGTACATGGCAGAAGAGATGAGCAAAGACTATGACACGGCTGATGTCAGCATCCCGGTCGTTGAAATAGTCGCTGCGGATTATTCACAGGAAGATGAGATCATCATATACGGAGATTTCTGGGTCGATAATTATAATATCGAGGGGGATACTTTCAAGTGCGTATCGGGCGGCAATTATCCGGGAGTCTTCCATATGACCAAAGACTATCAGGTCACGAGTTTTGACGTTGTCGCGGATGGCAGTGAATTCGAGACGAGCGCAAAGGAACTCTTCGGGGATCATTACAATGAGTTCATGGTTGTTTACGGCGACAGTAACAAGATCGCGGAAGACCGGAGAATCACGGTGTCTGATTACCGCAATCTGAATGGTCTTACTGAAGTGACCAAGATGCAGGACGAAGGCTGGGATCCTGTAGATCTGTATATCAACTGATGGCGCTTCACCCGGCTGATATCCTCACTTAAATCCTGAATATAAGCAGAGCCTGCTCTCATCATCCGATGAGAACAGGCTCTTTTGTCTGAAGGATCATAATGCTTCCGGGAATCCGTCTTAAGCGAGATAGCTCCGGATGGCATCCATTATGTTGGCCGCTCCGATAACGCGTATGCTTCGGCCGCTGTCCGCGCCGGCCGGCGAGATCATGACGGATCTGCCGCCGTCACCTATGCTGACACTTCCTGATTCAGCCGCATGCCGGGCATTGCGTTCAGGCAGTATGACGGCTTCATATCCGAGTCTGACAGCCTCCTGAACGATCTTGTCAGCATTAGGGACCGATCTCAGGTGACCTGTGAGACCGACTTCGCCGACTGCGACAATGCGCTTTCCGGAAGCTTTTCCGGTAAAGGAACTGTAGATCGCCAGCGCCGCGGCAAGATCGGTAGATGTACTGCCGGTGCTCATGCCGCCGACCACATTGACATAGACATCGTGATTGAGGAGATTGATACCGGCCTTTTTCTCGAGGACGGCAAGTATCATGTTGACCCTGTTGTAGTTGATGCCTACAGCTGTCCTGCGGGCAAAACCCACGTTGGCAGGCGTTACCAGAGCCTGTATCTCAAAGAATACCGGCCGGCTGCCTTCATAGACCGCTGAGATAACAGAGCCCTCCTCAGAGACATCACTTTCGATGAGACTGCCGCTGAGATCGGAAACTTCTATCATACCTTCGGCTGTCATCCGGAATGCGCCGATCTCATCCGTTGTACCGAATCTGTTCTTGAAAGATCTGAGTATCCGCAGATCTCTGTCGCGCTCCCCGCTGAAACTCAGGACGCAGTCCACCATATGCTCGATGGTCTTTGGCCCCGCGAGCTCACCTGACTTGGTAACATGAGCAACGATGAATACGGGGACATTATTGGTCTTGGCAAATTTGATCAGAAGGTTGGAACATGCTCTGATCTGAGTAACACTGCCCGCCACCGAGTCAACCTCGGAAGAGTACATGGTCTGAATGGAGTCTACAATGAGGAAACAAGGCTTCATATCCTCACAGATCGCAAGTATGTTCTCGATGCTTGTTTCGGGATAGATATAAAGATTGTCCGAGATGCCTCCGCATACCCGGTCAGCCCTCAGCTTGACCTGTTCCTCAGACTCCTCGCCGCTGACATACATGACTGTGCCGTACTGCTCTGCGATGCGGTTGGCAGACTGGGCGATCATCGTTGACTTGCCGATACCCGGCTCCCCGGATATCAGTACGAGGGATCCGAGTACGATACCGCCTCCGAGGACACGGTCGAGCTCGCCAATACCCGAACTCATTCGCGCATAATCGGAAGTGCCGACGCTGCCCAGACGGACCGGACGTCCCTCAGTGCCGGTACGCCTCCTGCTGTCTGCCGCCGGCTCTTTAAGGTCACTGATTTTGTGCTCGACAATGGTGTTCCAGCTGCCGCAGTAAGAACACTGCCCCTGCCAGGACAGATATTCGTTGCCGCATTCTGTGCACATGAATACTGTTTTCTGCTTCTTGGCCATTATATTTACCTCGTGAAAAAAGGCGGCAGCTGTCAGCCTGCCGCCGGATATGACAGATCAGTCAGCCGGATCCGCCTGATCGGAAGATCTGGCTTCTCCGGAGAGAGTATCCCGGGATGCCTTTCCTCTTGATGAAGGTTTCCTGACCGTGTCCATTTCGAACCAGAAATCCGATCCTTTGCCTTCCTCGCTCTTGACGCCGTAGTTGGCGCTGTGAAGATTGAGGATGCTCTTGGAAATCGCCAGTCCGAGGCCGGTGCCTTCGATATCTCTCTCGTGGTTGGCGGATGTCCTGTAGTATTTGTCCCATACATGGGATATCTCGTCGGAAGGAATGCCCACACCATGGTCTATACAATGGAAAGCGACCTTCCTGTTGCTTCTGGATAGCTGTATGTTAATGAATTTGCTGTCTCCTGAATACTTGACCGCGTTGGAGACGAAATTGGTCATGACCTGCATGATCTTGCTTCTGTCACCTGTTACATAGGCAGGTTTGCATGGCTGGAAGTGTATATCAAAGCCCTGCGAAGAGCCGAGAACCATGAAACTCTCATAGACATCTTCCGCGGCTTCTACAAGGTCAAATGTTTCCCTGTGCATTTCGACATTATTGGACTGCAGGTTGGATACAGACAGCATATCTGTAACGAGGCGGTTGAGCCTCTCGGTCTCGGATATGATGATCTGAAGATCCGCGTTGCGCTTTTCCGGATTGTCACCGGAAATGTCGATGATCTTCTCGGCATATGAGCGGATCATGGTCAGAGGTGTCTTGAGATCGTGAGAAACATTGGCCAGGATCTCGCGCTGATAGAAGTCAGTCTTCTCCATCTCATAGGAAGCCTTGTTGAGCGCACGGGCAAGTTCCTTGGTCTCGGTGAATGATGAACCGTTGAATTTTACATTATAATTGCCTGTTGACAGTTCTTTGGCTGATCTGGTCAGATTCTCGATAGGAGAGGTGATGCGTTTCGACAGCGCATAGGCCAGAAGACAGGCGACTGACAGCAGAATAACGGTGACGTAGCTGAGCATGCTTTTGACGATCCTCAGTGTGGTCTGATCCGGGTATAACGGAGCGATGATATACAAAGTCGCAACCTCGCTGCCTTCGATGATATTGGACGCATAGATCAGTCTCGCTTCGGAATCGGAAGTGGCTGAGTGCATCGTCTCAGTCACGCTTCCGGACGGATCTTCCTCGAGCCTTTTGCTGATGCGCGCTATGTCTTCGGAATACCTGTCGCTGATGCCGGTACTGCTGTCTGATAGTTCCTCGCTTTCAATAGGGGTCCTGATACCATCGAATATCATCGTATCGGCGCCATTGTCGATCCTTATATATATACCGTTGATAGACGCGGTCTCTATTGCGTAATTGCTGAATGAGGAAGAGGATTTGCGGTACTGCGCGTCTATGGAATCAGCCGTACGGATGACTTCCTGCGTACGTACGGTCTGATAATAGGTGTCCAGAAAGAAGGATGTGAGGACCCACAGGAAGGAAATCAGGATCATAGCAAACATGACGAACGAGAAAAGTGTCGTCGTCTTGATGCTGCTGGTATCTATTTTCTCCGCGATCTTCCTGCCTGTGTTCTCAAACATCGGGACTTATCCTTCGTATTCGAACTTGTATCCGACACCTCTGAGCGTGACGATGAACTTCCTGTATGGTCCAAGGCTGTTTCTCAGATTCTTGACGTGAGTATCGATCGTACGGTCATCACCGAAGAAATCATATCCCCATATATCCGAAAGAAGTCTGTCTCTTGACAGGGCGATGTTCTTGTTCTGGATCATGTAGAACAGAAGGTCGTATTCCTTAGGCGTCAGCTCGATCCGCTTGCCATCGACTGTGATGGTGCGGGCGGCAAAATTCACTTCAAGGCCCTCGAATCTCTCCACCGTCTGTGATGACTTGTCGGAAGCGTCTATTCTGCTGAGGACGGCATTGACCCTGGCCATCAGTTCTTTCGGGCTGAATGGCTTGACTACGTAATCATCAATGCCGAGCTCGAAACCGAAGAGCTTGTCATACTCTTCGCCGCGGGCGGACAGCATAATGACAGGAATGTTCTTGATCTTCTGGATCTCTTTGACAGCGCTGAAACCGTCAAGTTTCGGCATCATGATATCCATGATGATCAGATCGTAATCATTTAGTTTGACCATGCCGATGGCACTCATTCCGTCAGCGGCTTCTTCTGCCTCATATCCGCTGAATTCTGCATATTCTCTGATGACCTCGCGGATCTTATCCTCGTCATCTACAATAAGTAATCTCTTCATCGTGAGATCCTCCTTGTTTCACTCTTATATGATTCCGAAAAATTATATCATATCCGGACAGCTTAAGAAATGCTATAACCTCAAATGCGCTCGGGATATGTACCGGCGGAAAAAACTAAAATTATATTAAATTTCATATTGACAACAGCATATACTGGTGATAAAATTACACATTTTTAGAGGATTGACTTTTTGGCCGGAGAAACGATATAATTACTCATAATATATATTAGAGGAGTATGGCCGATGTTCAATATAGGCGATCACATTGTATATCCTATGTACGGCGCGGGTATCATCAAAGATATCGAAGAAAAAGATTTTCTTGGTGAGATCCGCATGTATTACAGTGTCTCGCTTCCATATTCGCGCATGGATGCCTCTGTCCCCGTGGACAACTGTGAGAAGCTCGGAGTCAGAGCTGTCATCGATCAGTCACGGATCGAGGAGGTGCTGGACGTCCTCAAGGGAGACACGGAGCCTATGAACCCCAACTGGAACAAGAGGTACCGTGAGAACACGGAGCGTATGCAGACAGGCGACATACTCGAGGTAGCTGCCGTGGTCAGGAATTTAGTCAGGGCGGACAGGGCCAAGCCCCTGTCGACCGGGGAGAAGAAACTCCTCGGTACAGCCAAGCAGATACTCGAAAGTGAGCTTATCTACTCGGGCGGCTACACAATGGAACAGGCTGACGAACTGGTCGAATCAAACATATAGCTCCGGGCTGTTGATGATCCGGCCTTTTTATTGCGATAAAAAATAAAGATATCCTGAATTATAAGAGAATTTCTCATTGAAAGAATCTATACATTAATCTATAATGACAAAAGATATGTCCAAAAAGGGGAAACGATCCATGACAGTACGTGTTGGAACCGGATATGATGTACATAAGCTTGTCCCGGAGAGGGCTCTGATCCTGTGCGGGACTCCAGTCCCCTATGAGAAAGGCTTGCTCGGGCATTCGGATGCGGATGTTGCAGCCCACGCTTTGATGGATGCTCTGCTCGGAGCAGCGGGGCTCGGGGACATCGGCCGGCATTTTCCCGACAATGATGAGAAGTACAGAGGAGCGGATTCCATGAAGCTCCTTGCTGAGGTGAGAGACATGCTCAGCAACGCGTCAGCTGACGGCAAAGTAAAGATCAATAATGTAGATGTTACCATTATCGCCCAGACGCCCAGGCTCTCACCATACAATCAGCAGATGAAAAATAACATAGCAACAACACTCGGGATCCCTGAGTCGCGTGTGAATATCAAGGCGACAACAGAAGAGGGACTCGGTTTTACAGGCAGGGGAGAAGGCATTGCCGCGATAGCCACCTGCGCAATAGAAGGGAGATTTGAATAATGAGATTATCTAAGAACCACCTCAAGACACTCAGAGAGGCACCATCAGATGCAGTGCTTGACAGCCACAAGCTGCTTGTCAGAGCGAATATGATCAAGCAGGAAGCTGCCGGTATCTATATGTATCCGAAACTGGGATGGAGAACTGTCCGCAAGGTTGAGCAGATCGTAAGAGAGGAGATGGATTACATCGACTGTCAGGAGATCTACATGCCACACGTCAATCCTGCAGAACTCTGGCAGGAGACCGGCAGATGGTATGCTTACGGACCGGAACTCTGGAGAGTCAAGGATCGTAACGGCAATGATTTTATCCTCAACCCTACATGTGAGGAGATCTTCACCGACTTCGTCCGCAAGGAGTGGTCATCATACAAGGAACTGCCTTTCTCTCTGTATCACATCCAGTTCAAGTACAGAGACGAATCGCGTCCGAGATACGGACTTCTGAGAACAAGAGAGTTTATCATGAAGGACGCATATACATTCGATGCGACAGAAGAAGATCTGCACACAGCATATATGAGGCAGTATCACGCATACGAGAAGATCTTTACCAGAATGGATCTGGACTACAGGATCGTCGAGGCGGACAACGGCCCGATCGGCGGCAGCAAGTCGCATGAATTCTCAGCGCTCAGTGACTGGGGTGAGTCAGACATCCTCTACTGCGACAACTGCGGAATGGCAGCTACAGTAGAGAGAGCTGAGTGCACAGATGAGAAGCCTGTAGTTGAGGAAATGCAGCCTACTGAAGTAGTATACACACCTGGAACAAAGACGATCGAGGATGTATGCAACTACCTCAAGCTCCCTGTGGAGAAATCCATCAAAGCGCTGATGTTCACAACATATGACAATGACCTGCAGCCTAAGGATTATGTCACATGCTTCATCAGAGGTGACAGGCAGCTCAACATGATCAAGCTGGTCAATGCTCTCAATATTCCGGAGCACTACATCGAGTTCTCCGATGAAACAGTTGCCGGACCTCTTACAGGCAGCGTAGCCGGATTCACCGGGCCTGTAGGACTCAAGAACTGCATCGTCGTTGTCGACTCCGAGCTGGTAGGCACAGTCAACATGTGTGCAGGAGCCAACAAGGAAGATCACCACATGCTCGGCGTATGCTACGGCAGAGACTATACCGGAGATATCATCACGGATATCAAGGAACTGCAGGCAGGAGATCCATGTCCGCACTGCGGCAAGCCGGTCAAGTTCAGAAGAGGAATTGAAGTAGGCCAGATCTTCAAACTGGGACTCAAGTACTCTGAAGCCATGAATGCTACATTCAAGGATGAGAACGGCGTAGATCATCCTTACTGGATGGGATGCTACGGCGTAGGAATCACAAGGTCGATGCAGGCTGTAGTTGAGCAGCATCACGATGACAAAGGTATCATCTGGCCGCTCTCCGTCGCACCTTATCACGTGATCGTTACTGTGATCAAGTCCAAGGATGAGACACAGCTCAATCTCGCTTATGATATCGAGAAGAAACTCGAGGCTATGGGCGTAGAAGTCATGGTCGATGACCGTGATGA
Organism: Anaerovoracaceae bacterium; assembly: GCA_045113935.1. Lineage (GTDB taxonomy): Bacteria > Bacillota > Clostridia > Peptostreptococcales > Anaerovoracaceae > Crickella. The sequence continues at coordinate 5,957 of JBGUJM010000095.1, read as the reverse complement.
GAGACCTGGTGTCAAGTTCAACGACGCTGACCTGATCGGTATTCCTATCAGGATCACAGTCGGTAAGCTTGCAGGTGAGGGCAAGGTCGAGTACAAGCTCCGCCGCGAGGATGAACATGAAGTTCTGTCTGTCGATGAGGCTATCGCTAAGGCTAAGGCTCTCGTGGATCTCGAGGGAGACGGAAGATGCTTCTTCTCAAGACTTTCCGAGGAGACAATGAACGCTCACTAGTTTCACATTCTGACAGCAGCGTCTGATCCGGGATATTGCGAACAGAGCAGAAAACGTATATAGTTAATGGGCATCATATATTACATATTGATGCCCATTATTCATCATTTAACAGTTCAGGAGGATACAATCATGCAAGTCTACAATACTCTGACCAATCGCAAAGAAGAATTCATACCTATCGAAGAGGGTAAGGTCAAGATGTATGTCTGTGGACCGACTGTCTATAATTTTTTCCATATAGGTAATGCCAGACCGTTCGTTGTATTCGATACTCTCAGAAGATATTTCAAGTACAGAGGATATGAAGTGAAATTTGTGCAGAATTTCACCGATGTCGATGACAAGATCATCAACAGAGCGAAGGAAGAAGGCATCACTGCTCCTGAAGTATCCGAGAAGTATATCAAAGAGTACTTCGAAGATGCCGGCAGTCTCAATGTCATCAAGGCTGACGTTCATCCTAAGGTCTCAGAGCATATTCCGGAGATCATCGAGTTCGTCCAGACTCTTATCGACAAGGGATATGCGTACGAGGCAGACGGAGATGTCTATTATTCGACACGGAATTTCCCGGAGTATGGCAAACTGTCGGGACAGAACATAGATGATCTCGAGAGCGGAGCCAGGATCGCTATCGGAGAAGTCAAGAAAGACCCTCTGGATTTTGCTCTGTGGAAGGCCCGTAAGGAAGAATCCGAGATCGCGTGGGAGTCTCCGTGGGGAATGGGCAGACCGGGATGGCATATCGAGTGCTCGACTATGGCCAAAAAGCATCTCGGTGAGACAATAGACATCCACGGCGGCGGCCAGGATCTGACTTTCCCGCATCATGAGAATGAGATCGCGCAGTCAGAGGCATGCAACGGAGTGCCTTTTGCCCGCTACTGGATGCACAACGGATATATCACGGTTGACAAGGTCAAAATGTCCAAGTCGCTCGGTAATTTCTTTACAGTAAGAGACATCCGCAAGGTGTACAGCGGAGACTTTATAAGATTCTTCCTGCTGTCAGGACATTACCGCAGCCCTATCGATTTCAGCGATGAGCTGATGCATTCTTCGAAACAGGGATATGACAGGATCGCGACAGCTATAGAGACACTGGAGTTCCTTAAGAAAAACGGTACCGATGAGCCGATGGAGAACGAGGCGGATATGATCGCAAGCCTCGACAAGTTCAGAGACAGATTCATCGAAGTCATGGATGACGATCTCAATACTGCAGATGCGATCTCAGTCATTTTTGAGATGGTTTCAGAGATCAATATTGCTGTAAAAGGCGGGGCGTCGAAATCCTATGCTGCGGAGGCACTGAAGAGGATCGATGAGCTCACGGAAGTACTTGGCATCTTCAGAGGAGAAGATGAAGAGGAAGGCCTCGGAGACGACATCCAGGCACTGATCGATGAGAGACAGGCTGCCCGCAAGGAGAAGAACTGGGCGCGAGCCGACGCGATCAGGGATCAGCTCGCTGCTATGGGCATCACCCTCAAGGATACACCGCAGGGAGTTCAGGTCATCAGAAATTAGCAGGCCGGCGTACGGCGGCAGACAGAAGAGGAAGGATATGAGTAAAGCAGATCAGCTGTTTGTGAATATGTGTCAGGATATTCTTGACAATGGATTCAGCACAGAAGGAATGCCGGTCAGGCCTCACTGGGAGGACGGCACACCTGCGCATACCATCAAGAATTTCGGCGTGGTCAACCGCTATGATCTGTCGGAGGAGTTTCCTGCTCTGACACTTCGCCCGACCGCCATCAAGCTGGCGACAGATGAGATGCTGTGGATCTGGCAGAAGAAGTCCAACAGGCTGGCTGATCTTAAGAGCCATGTGTGGGATGAATGGGCCGATGAAGAGGGAACCATCGGCAAGGCATACGGCTACCAGATGGCGAAGAAGTACAAGTTTAAGCAGGGAGAAATGGATCAGGTCGACAATGTGTTGTGGTGCCTTAAGAATGACAGGTACAGCCGCCGCATCCTGACCAATCTGTACAATTTTGAGGATCTCAGTGAAATGAGGCTCGAGCCGTGCGCATACTCGATGACGTTCAATGTCAAGGGCGATACCCTTAACGGAATACTCAATCAGAGGTCGCAGGATATACTCGCTGCCAATAACTGGAATGTGGTGCAGTATGCTATGCTCCTGATGATGATGGCTCAGGTATCCGGCCTCAGAGCGGGTGAACTGGTTCACGTCATATCCGATGCGCATATCTATGACAGACATGTCGATATCATCCGTGAACTGATCGCAAGGCCGCAGTTCCCTGCCCCTAAGGTGACGCTCAATCCGGATGTAAAAGATTTCTATGAGTTCACGACAGATGATATCAGGATCGAGAACTATCAGCACAATGAACAGATCAGGAACATACCGGTCGCAATTTGATTGTTATGACGAAAGAACAGATCAACAGAATGAATACCACAACACTGGCGTATATGGGAGATGCCGTGTTTGAGGTCATAATAAGGGAAAAAATAGTCTGCGAGAAACCCGGAGACACCGACCGCGCTCATCATACCGCTGTCAGATATGTGTCGGCAGCCGGCCAGGCGGCGGCAGCCAGGACGATGATATCCGCAGGGTTTCTGACTGACGAGGAGACTGCTCTGTTCAGGAGAGCCCGCAATCACAGATCAATGTCAAGACCGGTGAATGCAGACCCTAAGGTATACAAGATCGCGACCGGATTTGAGGCGGTGCTGGGATATCTCTATCTTACAGATCAGCGCGAAAGGCTTCGCGAGATAGCTGCGGAAGCAGTCAGGATAGTTGATGCCATGAAGTAAAACAGATATCAAAGCGTATCCTTGCATACGCAGACAGCCAGGTCTCGCGGAGGCCTGGTTGTTTGGTTGAGAAGGCAGGGATGACGCCATTTCAACTTGACAAACCGGACGCGGAAAAGTACATAATAAAGAATGAAAATAAAAACTTCAGACAACAGCAGAATATTCAATGTACACACCGAGGGTATCCCGTATATCTCCGTGGATATGCTGGACAGGCTCGGCGTGCCTAATTTATTCACTACAAGGTACATCAGCTATGACCCTGGAAGCGGCGCGGGAGTGAAAGGTCTCAGGCTTGCCGTCATGCATGACGAGACAGTTGAGGAAGCATCCCCCGTATGCCGGAAGAACAGGGACATCCTTGCCCGTCAGCTCGGAACATCTCTCAGTATGGAATGCGTTACGGATCAGAAGCATACTAATTATGTCCATGTTGCTTCCCGTGAAGACCTCGGTCTGCCGACAGTCGGCAGTTTTGCCCTGCACCGCCATTCCGTGGACGGTGTCGTTACGGATATACCGGATGTGGTGCTGACTGCTTTCGGAGGGGACTGTCCTCCGGTATATATCGTCGATCCGGTGCGAAAAGCGATAGGACTTGTGCATGCTGGATGGCGCGGTACCCTTGGCAGAATACCGGAAGTAGCCATTGCCAATATGGTCGTGAGATTCGGCTGCGATCCTGCAGAGATGTATGCCGCGGTAGGGCCGGGCATCTGCAGGGACTGTTATGAGATGGGTGATGAAGTCTATGATGTTTTCGCGGAGCAGTGGGGAAAGGCTGACGCGGACAGGATACTCTCAAGATATCCGGCGCGTGATGCCGATGGAAAGGATCTTCCGGGCGGCAAGTACCACCTTGATCTGAGAGAAGCCAACCGGCTGACGCTGCTCAGAGCGGGGATACCTGAGGATCATATAACGGTATCCAATGTGTGCACGAAGTGCAACTGTGATACATTCTATTCATACAGAGCCCGCCGCATGGAAAACGAGCAGGCGGCAATGCTGGTCAACAGGTTTGGAGGTGCATTATGAATATGATCGTTGCGGCAGACGCAAAATGGGGTATCGGAAGAGACAACGGATTGCTGGCATCGCTTCCGACGGATATGAAGTATTTCAGAGAGCACACTCTCGGCAAGGTCGTTGTCATGGGGCGTAAAACTCTCGAGTCTCTGCCGGGACAGAAGGGACTTCCTAAGAGAACGAATATCGTACTGTCGGCCAATAAGCACTTTGAGGCCGAAGGATGCAAGATAGTGCACTCTGAGTATGAGCTTTTTGATGAACTCGCGAAATACGATCCTGACGACATATATCTTATAGGCGGTGCTTCTCTGTACAACAGATTCTATAAGTACTGCAGCAAGCTGTATATTACGAAGATGGAAGGCGATCTGAATGCGGACGCGTTCATCGTGAACATCGATGAGGATGAGGATTACAGTCTCGTGTCAGAAAGCGAACCGGTCACAGAAAACGGCATAACATTCAGATTCCTGATATACTCAAGAAACTTTGAAGGCCTTAACAGAGCCCGGACACTGAACTTCTGATAAGGGCAAAGGACCTGTTTATCCCCTGCCAAAAAGGAATAATTAATAATGAGTAAGAGAGATAACAAGAGATTTAATGATAACGAGAGGAAGACTGCTCCCAAGAGGGGCGGCAAGAACAGAAGAGACTACGGCAGCAGCTATGAACCTAAACGCGGACGCAGCGCGTCAGCCGGCCGCAGATCTTCTGCTTCTGCAAAGAAGACGCAGGACAGGAACAGTTCCCGCCGTGTTCTCGGGTTTGACATGGACGCACGGGATGAGTTCAGGCAGAATATAGGAACTGACGGTCTCGAAGTCATTGCCGGCCGCAATCCCGTTACAGAAGCTCTTAACGGTGACCGTGATGTCGAGCGTGTATTCATTGCCGACGGCGCAGAAGGCTCGGTATCAAAGATCGTCGCGATTGCAAGAGAGCAGGGCGTCATCGTTGACTTCGTACCGAAAGAAAAAATCGACGCGATGGCTCCGGGCGCAAAACATCAGGGTGTAGTGGCCAAAGTCAGCGAGTACAGGTATGCTGAAATGGAGGAAGTGTTCGCAAAGGCTGAGGCATCGGGTGAAGACCCGTTCATCATTATCCTTGATGAAGTTACAGACCCGCACAATCTCGGAGCGATCATCAGGACGGCCGAATGCGTGGGAGCGCATGGCGTCATCATCCCGAAGAGAAGAGCGGCATCCCTGACGCAGACTGTTGCTCTGTCCGCGGCGGGAGCTATCGAGAGCATGCCTGTGGTACAGGTCACCAATCTGGCCAGAACGATAGGAGAACTCAAGGAAAAAGGCATATGGGTCGGCGCGGCTGATATGGACGGAGAGACTTACTATGAAGCAAACCTCACCGGACCGATCGCTGTTGTGATAGGGAATGAAGGAAAGGGAGTCGGCAGGCTCGTCAAGGAGAAGTGTGATTTTGTCCTCTCGATCCCTATGTACGGAAAGATCAATTCGCTCAACGCGTCAAACGCGGCGGCAGTGCTCATGTACGGAATTCGCCGGGCCAGGGGTTAGATTCCGGCCCGGACATGAATGTTTATGCGATAATGCAAAATAGTGCTTGACTTTGACTTGCATTATGAGTATTCTTATTGAGCGGCTTTATGATTAATAATCGGAGCACTGGGTAACCGGGCTTCGAGTTTTAGATTGAAAAGATGCGTCAGCATCTCTCTGTAAGAGTCGCAGACGCATGTTAATTAAACATACACAGAAGGAGTTAAGGAAATGGCAGCAGGCGTAAGACAGAAAGTCATCCTGGCATGCACAGAGTGCAAGCAGAGAAACTACAATACAATGAAGAACAAGAGAAACAATCCTGACAGGATCGAGCTCATGAAGTATTGCAAGTTCTGCAA
>JBGUJM010000094.1:0-21222 GCA_045113935.1 Anaerovoracaceae bacterium | reverse complement strand
TCCTGTTGCCGCATACTATGAAGGCAATGACAAGGAACTCCACGGAAGCCGTATCTGGGTCGAAGAGGAATTCATCCGTGCTGCAGTCGGCGGTACCGGTTTTGCAAAATGCGGCGGCAACTATTCATGCGGTATGATCGCAGCAACAGAGGCCAAAAAGCAGGGCTGCGAGGAAGTCCTCTGGCTCGATGCCAAGGAGCACAGATATGTTGAGGAAGTCGGAACATCCAACGCGTTCTTCAAGATCGGCGACACTGTCTACACTTCCTCCCTGACCGGATCCATCCTGCCGGGAGTTACCCGTGACAGCGCGATCCGGCTCATGAGAAAATGGGGATGCAAAGTAGAGGAAAAGCGTCTCGAGATCAGCGAAGTTCTGGATGCCGCAAAGAACGGCTCACTGACAGAAGCCTGGGCAACAGGAACAGCGTGCGTCGTATCACCGATCGGCCTGCTTAGATACAGAGGAGAGGACTTCCCTATCAACGGAGAGAAAGTCGGAGAACTCAGCCAGAAGCTGTATGACACACTGTACGGAATGCAGACAGGCACAGCACCTGATGTCATGGGTGACTGGGTAGTTCAGTTATAACAGACTATCGTCACCGAAAGGGGTATTTATGGCTATTACTGAGAGGGTCGAGAAGATCAGACAGAATTATGTCAACACCAAGCCGCATATCTCGTATGAGAGGGCATGGAGCTGGACGAAGTCTTTTCAGAGGACGGAGGGTCAGCCGCATCTCATCCGCACGGCGCAGGCTTTTTATGACACCTGCTGCGAGCTTCCGGTCAACATCTGGGAGGGCGAACTGATCGTCGGAACAAGCGGCGAGTACAGAAAGTGCGCTATCCTGACTCCGGAATTCGGATGGCTGTGGATCAATGACGAGATCGACACCTTCCCTGAGAGAGGACAGGATCCTTATGATGTCACGCCGGAGCAGACCGAGTTCATCCGGAAGAATATCTTCCCGTACTGGAAGGGAAAGTCTGTTGAGGAGGCGTTCCTTGCGAGGACTTCGGAAGCGACTAAGAAGATCGGTGTCGATACGGGTTTTCTCGATACCGACTCCAAGTGGAGAAACGGGATCGGCGAGATCTCGGCGGATTATGTCGACGTGCTTCTGCCAAAAGGCTATGGCGGCATCCGTGCTGAGGCTGAGGCATATATGGCCCGGCTCGATGAGACGATCCCTGAAGAGAAGGCCAAAATCGAATTCTATAAGTCGATGATCCTGATCGCTGACGCGATGATCACTCTCGGCAGACGCTATTCGGAGAAGGCCGCTGAGTTGTCTGAAACCGAGGCCGATCCGCAGAGAAAGAAAGAGCTCGAGGAGATCGCGGCAGTATGCGCGCGCATCCCTGAGAATCCTCCGGAATCCTTCAGAGAGGCGATCCAGTTCGTATGGTTCGTCCAGCTGGGCGGAATCATCGCGGAGAACCCGCTTGCGTGGAACCCGGGCAGGTTCGACCAGTACATGTATCCGTACTACAAAGCTGATGAAGAGGCAGGCATCATAGATTATGATACCGCTCTTGAGCTTGTCGAATGCCTGTGGCTCAAGTACAGCGAGTGGGCATGGACCATCTCCAAGAACACCGCGAGTTTCTTCGCGGGTTATACCAATTTTGAAAATCTGACCATTGGCGGCAGGAAGGTCGACGGATCGGATGCCACCAATACGGTTTCCTATATGGCGATCCAGGCGACCAGAGAATGCATGACGCATCAGCCGACACTCAGCTGCAGGATCCACCCTGACTGTCCGCCGGAATTCATGGAGGCAGTGACGGAGCTCGTCAGCACGGGCTGCGGCTTCCCGGCGATCCACGGAGACAGGACAGGATACCAGATGCTTTCCAACCTCGGCTACAAGCCTGAGGATGCTAGAGACTGGAACAACTGCGGCTGTGTCGTTCCGCATTCGCGCAAAACGTTCGAATGGACATCTGCTGCCAGCATCAGTTTTGCCGCAGCACTTGAGTTCGCTCTCAATCAGGGACGCAGCAGACTCTCGGGCGAGCAGGTATCGCTGCCGGAAAAAGATCCTAAGACCTTTGCTTCCATGGATGAGATCATTGAGGCGTGGAAAAAGCAGTTCAGATATCTCGTACGCCACGGAGTCATCAGTCTGGTCACCGCGCAGGAGATCCACAGGGAGATCGGACACAGGCCGTTTATGTCAGCCTGCAACGAGTACTGCATGAAGAACGGAAAGGATCTCGTTGACGGCGGAGCCAAGTACAACATCGGCCCGGTATTTACGGGCGTCGGGCTGTCCGTTACGGCGAATTCACTGGCAGTCATACAGAAGCTGGTTTTTGAGGACAAAGTGACTACTCTTGCAGAGATCATCGATGCCATCGACAATAACTGGGAAGGCTATGAGCATCTCAGAGAGCTCGCGCTCGCATGTCCTAAGTACGGTAACGACGATGATTATGTAGACTCGATCGCAAGAGATCTCGCGGACTTCTTCTATGAAGAGGTCACACAGTACGATGATCTGTATGGCAACCATTTTGTCACAGCTTTCATGGGTATATCGAATTATCTGCCGACCGGAAAAGTCCTCGGCGCGACCCCGGAAGGACGTCACGCGAGAGATCCGATCAACGAGGGCGTCTCTCCGTACACAGGCAGCGACACTTCGACATGTCTGGCTGCTCTCCGCAGCGCGGCCAAAATGAATCACGACATACACAGCGGTGGAACGCTGCTCAATTTAAGACTCAACCACGATCTTGTCGCGACAAGGCGCGGACGTGCCAATCTGGGCGCGATGCTGCAGAGCTATTTTGCCCTCGGCGGATTCCATGTTCAGTTCAACACGATATCCAACGAGGTGCTCGCGGATGCGCAGCTGCATCCGGAGAAATACCGTAGTCTGCTGGTGAGAGTCGCAGGTTACAGCGCACAGTTCACCAACCTGTCGAAAGAGATGCAGGATTCGATCATGGCGAGGAATGCGCACACAGAGTTTTAAAAGAAATGTTTTAATAAGAGGACGGACTTTGTATATATATCCTTCAGGTGATAATTCTCGAAGAGCTTTTCGCGACATTTTTGAAACTGAGGGGTCGCACGCTCTTCTGCGAGATCACCATTCCGGATATATACAAAGTCCGTCCTGTTCAGTAAGAATTTTAATACTCGGCTTATAAGATGAAAGTATGGGGGCAAAAGGATACATAATGCAGATTCAGCCTTTCTCGGTGAATGACGGGGAGGGGATAAGGACGGACATCTTCATTGCGGGCTGTCCGCTCAGATGCAGGTGGTGCTCCAATCCGGAGGGCTTCCTTCAGAAGGAAGTCATCGGCTGGCACCGCAGGAAATGCATCGGGTGCGGTGCCTGCAGCGCCGTATGCCCTCAGGGCATAGGCATAGAGATGGATCCGGACAGAGATAAATGCATCGCATGCGGCGCGTGCGTCCGCGCGTGTCCTGAAGGAGCCCGTGCCGGGATGGTGACACTCATGGACGCCGATGACGTCATCCGTGAGATCCACAAACACCGCCTTTTCTACTCATACAGCGGGGGAGGAGTCACTTTTTCAGGAGGTGAAGCAACTTCTCAGCCCGAATTGCTGGACTATCTGTCCCGGGAACTGTATGATATGGGCTACAGCCTCGATATTGAGACCTGCGGGTATTTTGACTTTGACAGGGTCAGACCTGCACTCGGGCGTATGGACCTGATCTTCATGGATCTCAAGCACATGGATCCTGAAGTGCACAGGAACTACACCGGAGTCAGCAATGAGAGGATCCTGGAGAACATGGCAAATCTCCGTGCTCTTCAGGCAGATATAGTAATAAGGATCCCGGTCATCGGCGGGGTCAATAACAGCGAGGAAAACATCGCAGCCTCGGCGGCATATGTGCATGATGTTTTGCCTCAGGCGAGGATGGAACTGCTGCCTTATCACAGGCTCGGCAAGATCAAGTATGACGCGCTGGGTATGGAATTCTGTCAGGATGATTTCTATACTCCCGATAAAACAGAGATGGAGAGTCTCAGGGAGATCATCACAGCGCAGGGAGTGACACTTGCAGATTATCGTTAGAAACGGTGTTGCCCGGCAGCATCTGCAGATATTATAAAACCGCGGAAAAAGAAAGGAAAAAGAGTTATGGGTGTGAAAGTAGTTAAATTCGGGGGTTCTTCAGTCGCTGATGCTGATCAGGTCAGGAAGATCCGGGATATTGTTCTGGCGGATCCTGAGAGGAGATACGTAGTAGTTTCCGCACCGGGAAAGAGGTTCAGCAAGGACAGCAAGATCACGGATATGCTGATCATGCTGAAGGCCGTAATAGATAACAACATCCCGTATGCCGCGCTTCTGGCTCCGATCAGGGAGAGATATACATCGATCGAGAAGGACCTTGGCGTGGACGCAGGTATGGACGCGAGATTCGAAGAGATCCGCAAAAACATTGAAGCAGGCTGCTCAGAGAATTACATCGTCAGCCGCGGTGAATATCTGTCTGCGGCACTTATCGCTGCATTCCTCGGCTATGACTTTGTGGATACACAGAAACTGATCCTGTTCGACCACAGAGGAAGACTCCTTGCCGAGGAGACCGACAAGGCGCTTTCCGAGGAACTCGCTAAGCATGAGAGAGCAGTCATTCCGGGATTCTACGGCAGCTATGCCGAGAGCGGGGAGATCTGCCTGTTCTCCCGCGGAGGCTCCGACGTTACCGGATCACTCGTAGCCAGAGCAGCCAAGGCAGATATCTATGAGAACTGGACAGATGTATCGGGAATGCTGATGGCAGACCCGCGCGTCGTGAAGAATCCTCTTCCGATCAAGCATATCACATACCTTGAACTCAGGGAGCTTTCCTACATGGGCGCCAGCGTTCTTCACGAAGATGCTGTATTCCCTGCAAGACTGTCGGATATTCCTATCAACATCCGCAACACCAATTCACCGGAGGATCCGGGCACGATCATCTCAAACAAGGACGGAGACGATGACGGCATGATCATCAGCGGTATTGCGGGCAAGCCGGACTTCACGGTCATCTCCATCAATAAGAATATGATGAACAAGGAGATCGGTTTTGTCAGAAGAGCACTCGCGATCGTCGAGGATGAAGGCGTCAGTTTTGACCACATCCCGACCGGCATCGACTCGCTTTCAATGGTAGTCGCTACCAGCGAGCTTGAGGACAAGCTGGATGACATTCTCGAAGCGTTCAGGATCCAGCTCAAGCCGGATGAGATCACCGTCGAGAAGAAGATCGGCATGATCGCTGTCGTCGGACGCAGGATGAGAAACAGCATCGGTGTTTCCGCAAGGATATGCAAAGCGCTTGCTGACAACGGCATCAACATCCGCATGCTCAATCAGGGCACCAACGAGATCAACGTGATCGTAGGTGTGGAAGCAGCGGACTTCGAGAAGGCGATCCGTGTGATCTACGAGGAATTCGTACCGGCTCAGGCATAATACCTGCCCGGTCATAACGTCAGAGAGGAAAAAAGGACTCAGCCCTTTATCATGAAGAGGCTGAGTCTTTTGATGTACTGACTTTCCAGACGCCGAGCAGTATCAGTGCCATGCCGGCGAGCTGTATTATGGAGAAAGGCTCGCCGAGGAAAATAACGCCTGCCGCTACCGACACAACAGGAATGATATTCTCGAATACTGTACATTGCGCTACGGAAAGGTAGGTGATCGCGTAATTCTGCATCATGAATGCCCCTACGGATGACAGAAGGGACAGATACAGGATCGGGAGCATCACGTACCAGTCAGTCAGACCGGCTGTCAGCATTGGGACGAATGCCGCTCCTTCGCGGACAACGGCGCTGAGGGTAAAGCAGACAAATCCCATTACCATCATGATGAAAGTCCGTTCGAAAGGAGTGAACTGATCCGCGACCGATCTGCTCAGCAGATAGAAAACCACAGCAGAGAGCACCGCGACAAGCAGCCCTAAGATGCCCCTGAACTGTACGGTACCATTGCTTGTCTGCACTGCAGAGATAATGAACGCGCCGGCAACGGAACACAGGATCCAGCAGAATGTCCGGAGGCTGACCTTGTCATGCAGGAATATTCCGGACATGAGGACTGTGACGACCGGTATCAGCGCGATCATGAGACCGGAGAAGGAAGCGTTTGTGTACTGTATGCCGAATGTCTCGCCATAAAAATATATGACAGGCTGGCACAGACCCATGATCAGGAATTTACCCACGGGCTTTCCCTTCAGGTCAATGCGGAACCGGCCTGTCACGGCAAGCAGCAGCACGGCGAGCATGGATACCATGAACCGGATCGCAAGCATCATATCTCCCGTTGTATGGGAAAGAGCGATCCTCGATGCCATGAAACTGAATCCGAAAATAGTGCAATAGCCTACTGACGCCAGCAGCGCGGATTTTGTATGATCTTTTTCTGCTATCATTCTCTGTAAAATTCCTTCCAGTCCCTTTTATCTGCCAATTATAAGCTATTATCTGCAGATTGGCGAGATAGTATTTTTTTCTTGAAGTTCTATTTCAGAAGAATACAATAATATAGAAACACCTTGTATTTTCTGAAGGGGGAAGGATCATTTATGAACGAGCGCAACATCTTGCTTACTGCACTGGGTTCGATGGATGACAGAACGAATCACAGGTATTTTTACATAAAAGGCGGAAAGAAGACTCAGTACTGTGACGCCGTAAGTGTCGCGGAAGCGGGCGCGAAATACATTCTGTCCAGAGAGAATATCGATGAGATCATTGTTCTCGGCACCGGCGCCACCTATAAGGACGGTGACGAACTGAGGCATATCGAGCTCCGCAAGTTCAGAGATTATGATGCGGGGGATACGGATGCCCTGTCTGAATACAGTTTCTTCAGATACAGGCTGTCGGAGTATCTTGACGACCTTGACCTCGAGGGAAGTGACATTTATGAGGATATCGAGCCTGAGCACAGGGATGAGCTGATCGCTCTGTACAATGATTTTGCCGAGAAATGTATGCCGAAGAACGCAGAAGCTGATGAACGCAGAGACCGGCTGTTCCATCTGCTGACAACCGACCGCCACAGATATGAGAAGCTGATCAGTTCTCTGCCGGCCGCGACCAGACGCAAAGATATGATATGGCTTCACCGTTATATCTACAACAGACTGGAAGACGACTTCAAGCTTACCGCGCTGCCGGAAAATGATGACCTTGAGATATGCTTCGTACCGACTACGACTCAGCGCATCAACATGATGCCGGTCGAGAACATAGCCCAGATCGTCAGAGCGCTGGAGCACGGAGAAGCGGACAGAGTCAATCTGTATATCGACATGCAGGGGGCCGGCATCACTTCCGGCAACGCGCTGATACAGGTGCTGTCGATGATCAGCGAGTATGACTCTGACTGGCTCGTGATCAGGGAGATCATCTCGACACATTATGACGCGGACAGTTTTGCCAGCCCGATAGACAACACCGGAATGAGGAGCTACTCGCTGAACCAGATGGTATCCGGCATGAAAGCTTTCATACAGTACGGTAAGGTGGATACCCTCAAAGAATACTGGGAGAGCAGGAACATCCGCAACGAACGCATCGAACTCCTTCTGTACGGCATGAAGTGCGTGGATGACGGTATTTCGCTGTGCAGTATAACGGATCTGGAATATGGTATCAGGCTGCTGAGGAAAATATTCGCCGAGACACCGAGGGAAGACCTGCCGGAGATGGAGAGCAATATATTCGCCCTTATGGAGGAGGTCATAAGATCTGACTACGGTTCTCTGCTCGACAGTGATGAGATCGATTCGCTCACGCTGATCAAATGGGCTTTCCGCAAGCATTTTTATCAGCAGTGCCTGACGATCATTGAGTCGAGGTTTGCAGTGGATATCGTCAGGAAGGGGCTCCTGTATTACGCAGTGGATGAGACCAGCAAGATCGCAATGATGGAAGATCTTGCGCGTGAATACTTCGATACTCCGGTCAAAAACCGCTGGTCATTTGATGATATCGATCATTATTTCATCAAATACTATGGCAGAGAGACTATCAATCCGAAACAGAGTGCGGAAGCTAAAGCAATACAATATACAGAAGCCAGGGTCGAATCCGTATTTCATGGCAAAGAAGGTATGATCAAGGCTTATTCAGAACTGAGGCACAGACCTGATCTGCTGCAGCAGGCTCTTGACGCATACTATCAGATCGCTCCTCTCCGCAACAGTATCAATCACGCCGAAGTCAGGCCGGATCTTATGGGAAGGAGCCTGGACAATATAGATATACACCGGGAGAACGAGAGACTGGTGACTCTGACCGAAGCGATCAGGAACTTCATCGATACATTCGATGCGGCTCTGGAAGCAAGGCAGCCTTACAAAGAGCCTGTTCTGATCGAAGGTGGTGAATTCAAGGATTATATCCGCAGCGGACAGGGAGAAAACAGATAAAACGGCTGCCGTGTCAGCAGCAACGGAGGATGAGAATGGAATATAGAGATATTTTTGAAAATGAAGTGCTGACAATGTATCTCAGCGGCCGCATTACAGCGGACAATGCGGAAGAACTTGAGAGCGGTGTTATGCATGGCCTTGAGGAATACAAGCCTTCACGCGTGACAGTGGATCTTGCGGAGACAGAATATATTTCCAGCGCCGGTCTGAGGGTCATCATGAAGATCGTGAAGATGGATATCAAAGTAGACCTGATCAATGCCGGAGACGAGATATATGAGATTCTGGACATGACAGGCTTCACCAGAATGACAGAGGTAGGCAGGAAATAAAATGGAACTCAGCAAAAAGTCACTTTACCGCGCCGGAATGATCGTGCTCGGCAATCTGAGCTATGCGACCGGCGTCAATCTGATGATCAACCCGATACACCTCTACAGCGGAGGCTTTACCGGAATCGCGCAGCTGATCAGGATGCTGCTGCTGGATGTTCTGCATCTGCCGCAGCTCGCAGGCGTGGACTACATGGGAGTCATTTATTTTCTTCTCAACGTCCCGTTTTTCCTGATGGCTTATAAGATCATGGGGCGCAAGTTCTGCATCACCACTCTGATCTCGATCGCCATGGCATCAGTATGCCTGGCTATCATTCCGGTACCGGCCACCCCGATTGTTGACGACCGTATACTCGCTTCACTTGTCGGAGGTCTCGGCTCGGGATTCGGCGCCGGGCTGGTGCTGAGAGCCGGCAGTTCGCAGGGAGGACAGGATCTGATCGGAGTATGTCTGGCCAAAACCCATCCGGATTTCAAGGTCGGTGTGATCGGCATCGTCATCAGTGTATGCATCTATACCATCTGCCTGTTCATTTATGACATACAGACCGTGCTGTACTCGATCATCTTCGCGGTCATGACCGGAGTGTTTATTGATAAGGTCCATGTACAGAACATCAAGATCGAGTGTATGATCTTCACCAAGAAGGAAGGCCTTTCCGATGCGATCCTTCATGAGCTGAACCGCGGGGCAACCACATGGGAAGGCGAAGGAGCCTATACCGGAGAAGGAGTCCATGTGCTCGTAACGGTCATTTCAAAATACGAAGAGCCTCATCTGCGGGAGATCATCGCCCGCATCGACCCGGATGCGTTTATGATCATCAACGATAATGCAAGAGTAGCGGGGCTCTTCCAGAAAAGATTTACAGAATAAGTGCTGAGGCGCGGGTGAGATCATCCGCGCTTTTTTCTTGCTTCTCATTTCCGCAAAATAGAATATCGCTGTATTGTTTCCGATGCAATTATTCCCCAAATAGTATATGATGGTATTAATATGAACAAGGATCTGCGCCGCCGTACGGCGCGGATGAAAAAAGGTCTGCCGGATCATAACGGATCCGGAAAGGAGGTCATTCACAATGAGTACACTTCTGGTGAAAAACATACGCTGCATCGTATCATGCGACAGCAATGACAGCGTTTACGAAAATGTCAATCTATTCTGCGAGGACGGTCTGATCTCATACATCGGAACTGAGACGCGCGAGGCGGATACAGTCATAGACGGCAGCGGCATGCTCTGCTATCCGGGGCTTGTCAACGCGCATCATCATCTGTATCAGGTGTTCTCGCGCAATCTTGAGAAAGTTCAGAACATGGAACTGTTCGACTGGCTCAAGACGCTGTATGAGATATGGAAGAATCTCAATTCAGATACGGTCTATCTTTCCTCTCTGACCGGCATGGGCGAACTGATGAAGAACGGCTGCACGACGGTCTTCGACCATCACTATGTTTTCCCGGCGGGAGCCGGAGACCTGATAGGCGCGCAGGATGCCGCAGCCAAAGCACTCGGCGTCAGAATGCATTTTTCAAGAGGGTCGATGGATCTCTCCGTCAAGGACGGAGGACTGCCGCCTGACAGTGTCGTTCAGACAGTGGATGAGATCATGAAGGACAGTGTTGATCTGATCGATAAGTATCATGACAGATCGTTCAAGTCCATGAGCCGCATAGCTCTGGCTCCGTGCTCACCGTTCTCTGTTTCCGAGGATCTGCTCCGCGAGAGTGCGATACTCGCGCGGGAAAAAGGCGTACGCCTGCACACTCACCTGTGCGAGACCAAGGACGAAGAGAACTACATGCTCGAGCGCGAAGGCGTCCGGCCGCTTGCATACATGGAGAAACTCGGATGGGTCGGAGATGATGTGTGGTATGCACACGGAATACACTTCAATGATGAAGAGCTCAAACTTCTGGCTGAGACCGGTACCGGAGTCTGCCACTGTCCGATCTCGAATATGAAGCTGTCTTCGGGTATCGCAAGGATACCTGAGATGCTTGAAATGGGCATCCCTGTCGGACTCGGTGTCGACGGTTCCGCCTCGAATGACGGTTCGGATATGCTGGAAGAGCTGCGTGTGGGATTCCTTCTGCACCGCCTGAATTCCAGCAGACTGGCTCCGACCGGATACGATCTGCTCAAGATAGCGACGATGGGCTCTGCAAGACTGCTCGGACGTCAGGATGAGATCGGTTCTGTGGAAACCGGAAAGTGCGCGGACTTCTTCCTGGTCAATTCTGACAGGCTCGAACTTGTCGGCGCATGCTTCGATCCGAAGTCCGTACTCGGCACAGTCGGACTCAGAGGTGCTGTGGACTATACAGTGATCAACGGAGCGGTTACCGTGGATCATGGCCGCATAACAGGTATAGACGAAGAGAAGATAGTTGCGGATTCCAACAGGGAACTGGAGAGGTACTTACAATGAAATGCGCGATCTATGGTGCCGGTTCGCTCGGCACGATCCTCGGAGCGTATCTGACGAAGAACGGTTTTCCGGTCGAACTGGTGAACCGCAACGTAAAACACGTGGAAGCACTTCAGAAGAACGGCGCTCATATAATGGGGACAGTTGACTTTACGACTCCGGTCAATGCGATACTGCCTGATCAGATGCAGGGGCCGTACGATATCATATTTCTGATGACCAAACAGCTGCATAATCCTGAAGTGGTCACCATGCTGAAACCAATGCTGGCGGATGACGGTGCCATCGTGACACTGCAGAACGGCATTCCGGAACCCGGTATAGCTGAGATCGTAGGGCAGGACAGGACGATCGGGTGCACAGTAGAGTGGGGCGCGACCATGACAGAGCCTGGATGCTGCGTACTGACCAGTGAACCAGACAGCCTGTCGTTTCACATGGGCGGAATGAAAGGCATTTCCGAAGCAAAATTAAACGAAGTCAAGAGTGTTCTTGAGCACATGTGTCCGGTGGATATTGAGCCCAATCTTATGGGTGCCCGCTGGTCCAAGCTCCTGATCAACGCGACGTATTCAGGACTCGGAACCGTGATCGGAGGCACATTCGGCAGCGTCACTGAGTGGGCTCCGGCCCGCAAGGTCGCAGTCCGGTGCATGAAGGAATGCATCGACGTCGCGCGCGCCGGCGGAGTTACTTTTGCTCCTGTTCAGGGCAAGGACATTACCAGGCTGTTCTATTACAACAACAGGGCAAAACAGTTTTTCGCTGAGAAACTCGTACCGATCGCCATGAAGAATCACCGCGACATCGAGCCGTCGATGCTGCAGGATCTCAAGAAAGGCAAACCGTGCGAAGTAGATGCCATCAATGGCGTTGTATGCGAGTGGGGCAGGAAATACGGAGTGCCGACGCCGGTCAACGACAGGATCGTTGACGTCATCAAGAAAATGCAGAATGACGGCGTTAAGCCGATGCTCTCCAATATCCAGTACTTCGAAGAATTCTATAAAAAAAGATAATATGAAAAGATCTCTGGCAGGCGACCTCATGATGCTGGCAGCCACCATGATCTTCGGCGCGATGACCATATTTTCCAAGCAGATACTGGCCGAGCTCGAAGTGTTCAACATGGTGGCGCTCAGATTTCTGATCGCGTTTGCGGTCTGCTTTGTTGTGTTCCGCAGACGATACAGGTCGGTTGACCGCGTCATGACCCGGCATGCCTGGGTGCTCGGGACATTCCTGTTCATCTCATATCTGTGTATGGTCGTGGGCTGTAAGTATACCACGGCATCCAATGCCGGATTCATGATGAGCCTTGTAGCGTTCTTCACACCGCTCATTGTGTGGGTGCAGGAGAAGACCGCACCCTCGAAGAGACAGACCGCAAGCATTTTCATCACGCTGATCGGAGTGGGTATGATGTGCCTTTCGGGCAGGCTTACTCTGAATAAGGGCGATCTGGTATGTATAGGCAGCGCGTTCTTCTATGCGTTTCAGATGCTTTATACCGAAAGATACGCGGAAAAGCATGATCCTGTTGTGCTCGGCACTTTTCAGCTGATTTTCGTTGCGGTCTACGGGTTCATTTTTTCTTTCGCTTTTGAAGATGGTTTCCGTCTGCCTGTCAGCGCGGCGGGATGGGGACAGCTCCTGTATCTCGCTCTGGGATGCGGCGCGCTGGGATTCATTCTCCAGACGGCAGCGGAAAAATTCAGTTCAGCTGGGCATACAACGATAATATATGCATCACAGCCTGTATTCGTAGCGTTGTTTTCGTTCTTGCTTCTGCGCGAGCCGATCTCTCTGAGACAGATCGCCGGAATCATTATAGTATTCATCGGGGTCCTGATCACAGTCAGGCAGGACGATAAAGAAGGGAGTCCTATATGAATTATGTTTTTATCTCGCCTGCGTATCCGGTGACCTGTACGCATTTCTGCGAGCGTCTCAATGATCTCGGCGTCCGGGTGCTCGGCATAGGGGATGTAAAGTACGATACACTCAGTGACCGGCTGAAAGGATCACTGACAGAGTATTACTATGTTGACTCGCTGGAAGACTATGATCAGGTGTACCGCGCTGTCGCGTTTTTCATTCATAAATACGGCAGGATAGATTGGCTGGAGTCACTGAACGAATACTGGCTTCCGGCTGACGCCAGGCTGCGCACGGATTTCAATATCAGCACTGGGACAAGAGAAGACGGGATCGGTGACATGATCAGGAAGTCCGGCATGAAGAGGATCTTCTTCGAAGCAGGAATACCGACGGCCCGCCAGCATATCGTATCTGATCTCGGCGCGGGGCTGGATTTCGTAAAACAGACAGGCTATCCCGTCATTGTCAAGCCCGATATAGGCGTAGGCGCGAATGGAGCGATGAAGATAGATACGGAAGAAGAACTGCTGGATTTCTATCGGGATCTTCCTGATGAGCCATATGTCATGGAAGAATTCCTGGATGGCGATATCTGTACATACGATGCTGTTATCGGCGCAGACTGTGAGCCGCTCTTCGAATCGATGTGCACTTATCCGCCGGTCATAGACGCAGTGAGCAATGATGAAAATATTCATTTCTACACGGCTGCAGACATTCCTCCTCAGCTTCGCGAACTGGGGCGGAAGACTGTGAAAGCTTTCGGCGCGGACAGCCGTTTTGTCCATTTCGAATTCATCAATATCACGAAGGATCATGAGGGCATCGGCAAAGCAGGTGATTATGCTGTCATGGAGGTAAACATGCGCCCTGCGGGCGGACACGATCCGGATATGATGAACTACGCTCACTCGACAGATGTCTTCCGCATCTACGCGGAGATGGTGACATCCGGAAGGCGTATCACCCCGGCATCGGACGATCATTATCTCTGCGCATACGCGGCGCGCAAGGACGGCCACGCGTTTTCGCATACACATGAGGAGATCATGGAGCGCTACGGCGGAGATATAGTGATGCAGGAGGAGATGCCTCCGATCGACTGGCCTTCAATGGGCAGATATGTATACATGGCGCGGTTCAGGGAGAAGGCGGACATGGATGAATACTTTGCCTTCGTCCTGGGCTGATCACTGCGTCACAGAGGGAGAAGCAATGGACATAATGTGGGCAGACGGATTTACGATAGAAGTGAAGATCGATAACGGCACCGCGGTCATAAGAGCTGACAGAGAAGGGCTGCTGTCGCTTGCCGGTCAGCTGACCGCATTGGCAGAAGCGGCGCCGGGCAGTCACATCCATTACGATGAGCATAATTCTCTCGAAGAAGGATCGGCGGAAATGATAATAGAGCGACGGGACAGTAAGCATGAACAATACTGAAAAGAAGGAACTGCTGAAAGAAGCAATCAGGAAATATTTCGCAGGCGTGATTCTGATCGGCGTCCTGCTTTTTTTGCCTGCGGGAATTATCGGCTGGAGAAACGGCTGGATCCTGATGGCGGTTTTATTCGTGCCGATGTTCTTCGCGGGCATCCTTATGTATATGAAAGCTCCGGATCTGCTGAAAAGCAGACTGAAAGCAAAGGAAACACAGAGCGAGCAGAAATCTGTCATCAGCTGCAGCGGACTGATGTTTCTTGCGGCATTCGTTCTTGCCGGACTGAATTGCCGTTTTGGCTGGACTGCACTTCCCGAACCAGTCGTATGGGCGGCAGTCATCGTATTCCTGCTGGCATACTGCATGTTCGGGGAAGTGCTGCGTGAAAACAGGTACCTGTCCCGGGTGATAGAAGTGCAGGAAGAGCAGACAGTAGTCGATACCGGTCTCTACGGTATCGTGAGACATCCGATGTATTCCGCGACGGTGCTGCTTTTTCTGAGCATGCCGCTGATACTGGATTCCCTCCCGTCATTTTTCATCATGCTGCTCTATATCCCTATCATAGTGAAGCGGATCAGGAATGAAGAACAAGTGCTGGAGAAGGAGCTGAAGGGTTATACGGAATATAAGAACAAAGTAAAATACAGACTGCTCCCGCTGATCTGGTGATCTCTGCCCGTCATGCATCAGGAGGAATAAGAAATGGATAAGAAACGCCTGACTGAAGAACTGAAAGAACTGTTCCTGCAATGTGAAGGGAATATTGTGTCTGCTGATGCAGCACTCGAAGGATGCGAAGGCCTCATCATGTTTGATGAGCCGGTATTCGGTGTCAGTTCGGCAGACGATGACTTATACAGAATCTATAAGAAAAAAGACGTGATCGGGGAGCAATTCATGTCACCGGAAGAGTGGCTTCCCGGGGCGAAGAGCGTTATTTCCTTCTTCCTGCCGTTCACCGAGCGGGTCAGGAGCTCCAACAGAGGCGAGCCTGAGGAAACCTCTCCTGAATGGCTGCATGCCAGAATAGAGGGACAGGCGTTTATTGACGCTTATACGGAGAAGATCAGAGAGTATTTTGACAGCAGGGGCGTGAGAGCCTGTGTTCCGGCTACCGACAGCCGTTTTGCCGTCAAGGGTTCGGTACTGCCGCCATGGAACCGCAAAGTGCTGCATATCGCAAGCAACTGGTCGGAACGGCATGCCGCGTATGCTTCGGGACTCGGTACATTCTGCCTGACCCGCGGACTGATCTCTTCGAAAGGTGTAGCCGGAAGATATGGGAGCATCATTGTGAATGAAGCGATCGATCCTGATGAGAGGCCATATGAAGGAGTCTATGAATACTGTATCATGTGCGGCGAATGCGTAAAACGCTGCCCGGCAGGGGCGGTCTCTCTGAAACATGGTAAGAATCAGCTGAAATGCAAACGCTGGATGGACAGGACCGGAAAGAAATATGATCCGAGATACGGATGCGGCAAATGCCAGGTCGGAGTTCCTTGTGAAAGCAGGATACCGGGAACCGTAAACCGGAGAATAACAGAGTTTCGATGAAAAGAACAAGAAGAACAATATGTCTGATCATATGCGCATTGCTATGCTTCGCGGTATGCTTTGCTGTTCAGAAAGCCGTCAGAAGAAATGAGACTGACGGTATTTCTGCTCATATGACCGATTTTAACAAAGACCTGAAGCGGACTGTACCGGATGACAACTGCCGTACGACATATGAGATCTTCATAAGTTCATTCTGCGATTCGAATGGGGACGGAACAGGTGATCTGAACGGCATACGGTCTAAGCTGGACTACATCGCTGACCTTGGGTTTGACGCGCTGTGGCTGACGCCGTTACATCCATCCTCAACTTATCACAAATATGATGTGGATGACTATTATGCTGTTGACCCGGCATTCGGAACGATGGAGGATTTTGAGGCGCTTGTGAAGGAATGTCACAGGAAAGGTATCCATGTGTATATGGATCTGGTCCTCAACCACACCTCGGAGGACAACGGATGGTTCCGGGCCGCGTCAGATTACCTGCATGAACTTCCTTACGGATGGGAGCCGGATATCTCATACTGCAGATATTTCGACTATTATAATTTCACGAGAGAGCCATCAGACGGATTCACGGAACTCGGAAATACCGGATGGTATTACGAGTCGGGATTCTGGTCGGAAATGCCGGATCTGAATCTTGACAGCGAAGCGGTAAGAGGAGAGATCCGGGACATCATGGCCTACTGGCTGGACAAGGGTGTTGACGGATTCAGGCTGGATGCCGTCACATCATATTTCACGGATGATCCGGAGAAAAACGCGGAATTTCTGGGTTTCCTGAAAGGAACCGCACGCAGCATCGACCCTGACTGCTATCTTGTCGGAGAAGTATGGACAGACCGTGATACAGCTTCAGCCCTATATTCGAGCGGTATCGACTCTCTGTTCGACTTTCCTTTTGCAGGCAATGAGGGAGTCATAGCAAGGACTCTTCACGGAAGCAGCGCTTTGGACTATGTATGGGAAATGATGGCGTCTGAAGATGTCTGCGGAAATGCCGGACCGGACTGTATAGATGCGCCGTTTTACACCAACCATGATATGGACAGGAGCGCGGGATACTATCCGGAAGATAACGGGCGGGCCACGAAGATGGCATATGCCATGAGCCTGTTTATGACCGGAAATTCATTCGTCTATTACGGGGAAGAACTCGGAATGAACGGGGCGGGACGTGACGAGAACAGGCGCGCCCCGATGTACTGGAGTGATAATGCCGGAGATCACGGCATGTGCGCGGGTCCGCCCGGTATGGATGATATAGATATGAAATATCCTCCGCTGGCGGATCAGATCAGCGATGAACTGTCACTGCACCGCTGGTTTTCGGAGGTCATCCGGGTAAGGAATGCTTTTCCGGCGATCGCCCGGGGCAGGACAGAGGCCGCGGGCTCTATCTGCGATGACGGAACGGCAGCGTTTTTCAGGAGAAGCGAATCATACGACGATCTTCTGATCGTAATGAATCTCCGTGATCATGAGACAGAGAGAGATCTTGCGCCGGCCGGAGAGGATCTTACTCTGGCGGCGGTTCTGAATTCCGGTGAAGAGAGCATTTATTATCAGGGAAGCACCATCCGCATGCCGGCATACAGTATAGCTGTTTTCACCTGTGAATAATGAGTATTACTGAAACAGCGGATGACTAAGAAGGATCAGGAAGAAATGTGCTGCAGATATTATTACGAGGATTTTGAAAGAGAGCTCAGAGAACTGATAAGGGCACTGGAGGTAGTCAGGCTGCCCGGCTTTTCGCGTGAGAAAACTGCTGACAGGGACATCTGCCCTTCCCAGGCAGCGGTAACGATCCATGCGGCCGGGAATAACAGCACCCTCGGTGTGTCTGAAATGTTCTGGGGATTTTCCAATCCTGTCAGGAAAGGCCTTATCATCAATTCAAGATCAGAGACTGCCAGGGATAAAAGGACATTTGCGGACAGCATCGAAAGGCGTCGCTGCGTTATTCCGGCCAGCGGTTTCTATGAATGGGACAAGTATAAAGCCAGATACCGTTTCACAACGCAGAATGATCCGCTGATTTTCCTTGCGGGTTTCTACCGCGAGGAGCAGGGCGTACCAAGATTCACAGTCTTAACTACGGAAGCAAACGAGTCCATGATCAGAGTGCATGACCGCATGCCGGTCATGATCGGCCGTGATGAGATCCGGCCATGGATCGGTGACGATGCCAGACTGCCGGAATTTCTCAGCCGGAAGCAGGTGCCGCTCACCTGCGAGCAGGACACGGGACAAATACGGATGGATCTCGGTATGTTGTGATACCATTCTGTTGAGAGAGATAATATAGAGAGGGATTATAAGATGAAAAAATTAGGATTTGGTCTGATGAGGATGCCGCTGCTCGATCCGAACGATGAAGCCAATGTAGATATCGCGCAGGTCAAACAGATGGTGGATATGTTTCTTGATGCAGGCTTCACTTATTTCGATACAGCTATCATGTATAACGGTTTTGCCAGCCAGCGTGTGATCAAAGAAGCTCTTGTAGACCGCTATCCGCGTGACAGCTTTACACTGGCTACAAAACTTCATTTTGGATTCTTCGATTCATTCGAAGGCAGGGATAAGATTTTTAACGATCAGCTGGAACAGACCGGAGCAGGTTATTTCGACTACTACCTGATCCATGGAATCGAATCCGCAAACTATCCGGTATATGAGAAATATGACTGCTTCAACTGGCTGCTGGACAAAAAAGCGAAAGGTCTTGTGAAGCATGCCGGTTTCTCTTATCACGATGATCCGGAACTTCTGGATGAGATCCTGACCAGGCATCCGGAAATGGAGTTCGTACAGATACAGCTTAATTATCTTGACTGGGAGAGCGAATGGATCCAGTCCCGGGCTGTATATGAAACAGCTGTTAAGCATGGAAAGCCGGTCATTGTAATGGAGCCGGTCAAAGGAGGCACGCTGGCAAATGTTCCTGAAGAAGCAGAAAAACTCCTGAAGTCCGCAGCGCCTGATATGTCTGTTCCGTCATGGGCGATACGCTTTGCAGCATCGCAGGAAAATGTGATGATGGTCCTTTCAGGCATGAGCAGTGCGGCACAGATGCAGGACAACATAAGCTTCATGCAGGATTTCAAGCCTCTGACCGAAGAAGAGATCGCGCTGACTCACAAAGCCGCTGAGATCATTAATGCACAGATCGCTGTTCCGTGTACGGCGTGCTCTTACTGCACAGAAGGATGTCCTATGCGGATCCCGATCCCGAAATTCTTCTCGCTTTATAACGAAGATATGCGTGAGGACCTTGAAGAAAAAGGCTGGACAGTCAATTACACTAATTACGAGAAGCTTGCAGAAAGTTTCGCCAAAGCATCCGCCTGTATTGCCTGCGGACAGTGCGAGAGTGTGTGCCCGCAGCATCTTCCTGTCATCGATCTGCTGAAAAAGGTATCTGAACACTATAATGACTGAGAATCAACAGTAAAGAAGGAATAAAGTTATGGAATACAGAAAACTCGGAAATACAGGACTTGAGGTGAGTGTTATCGCATTGGGCTGTGAGGCATTCGTTGAAGATAACAGCAACGCCGGGAAGTTTCTCGACATGGCGGAGGAAGCGGGCGTCAACTATTTTGACCTTTTTTCGCCGGACCCTGCGGCGCGTTCTGCTCTGGGGGAAGCCCTGAAAGGCAGGCGGGAAAAGTTCATCATCCAGTCGCATATTTCTTCCGTGTGGAAGAACGGACAGTATGAGAGAAGCCGTGACCTTGAGGATGTCAAAGATGCTTTCGAGGATTCTCTGGAAAGACTGGGCACAGATTATATCGATGTCGGAATGATCCACTACTGCGACGCGGACAGCGACTGGCAGACAATAAAAGACAACGGTATCGTAGACTATGCCCGTCAGCTGAAAGCCGAGGGTAAGATTCATCATATCGGGCTTTCATCTCACAATCCTAAGGTCGCAATGAAAGCGATTGAGGAGGGAGCTATCGAGGTCCTGATGTTCAGCGTGAACTATGTTTACGATATGCTTCCGGGTACTGAAAATGTAGATGATCTGTGGGCTGACGAAGTATATGAAGGCGGATTCAGAAACATGGATCCTGACAGACAGAGACTCTACGAACTGTGTGAGAGCAGAGGCGTCGGAATAACTGTCATGAAAGCTTTCGCGGGAGGGGACATACTGAGCGCCGAACTGTCACCGGCAGGCGCTGCTCTGACAGTACCTCAGTGTATCAGCTATGCGCTTTCTAGACCGGCTGTCGCAACGGTGTGTTCCGGAGCACGCAATGCAGAACAGCTGGCAGAAAGCATTGCTTACTGTCAGGCCTCAGCGGAAGAGCGTGACTATGCGGAAGCGTTTGCAAACTTCCCGAGAGTAAGCTGGAGCGGGCACTGCATGTACTGCACACACTGTCATCCGTGCCCGGCAGAGATCAGCATAGCGGATGTGACTAAGTTCCTCAATCTTGCTGTAGCGCATAATGAATCTAACGGAATCAGAGAGGGCTCGTCGGAATTCAGGGTACCGGACACAGAGCGCGGACACTATAAAGCACTGGCGCATCACGCCGGAGAGTGCCTTCAGTGCGGAGTCTGTGAGACAAGATGTCCGTTTGAGGTAGAAATACGGAAAAACATGAAGCGGGCAGAAAAGATCTTCGGTTATTGAACCGAAGATTTTTTATGAGCTAAAAGGTCTGGGAGATCTTCCTATAAGTCAGCAAGCGAACAAGGGATGAAACTTCCGCCCCAAACGCAGAGAATGGTGCCTAAGGACGGAAGTCAGCATGAATACAAGGCAAGAAAAAAGGCAGGTCACTGACTTGCCTTTTCGCTTGGCATCCCAGAGAGGATGCTGCAGCCGTCAAGGGTCGAGAAATTCTCTCGAGCTGATAATACGAGATACGCTCTCGACAATTTCTCTTCTTCCCTTGACTGCTGCCGTCCGGGTGTATAGAAATGATACACCCGGATCCGAACCTCCTTCGGAGCTTCTCACCCCCTCTGTGCCATCAATCAAAAATAACAGGCCTGCGGCCTGTTATCAGACTGTAGACAAAGTCCTTTCTCCACTATGTGGAGGGAGGACTTTTCTGGTAGCAAAAAACAAGAACGGCAATCAAAAAACAAG
>JBGUJM010000093.1:0-9525 GCA_045113935.1 Anaerovoracaceae bacterium | reverse complement strand
ATTATTATACACTCCGGAAATTTTATCCATCAGAACTCCGGTCTGAACGGCGCTTGCCTCAAGATTTCTGTGAAGCTCTTCAAACATTCCCGCAATGACAAGTAATTCATCCGGATCTCTTAGCCCGATAATTGCCATCTTTTTCTCCCCCTATCCATCCGTAAAGCTGAAAACCACTTATAATCTGCGTCTTATAGTTCCGGAATCACGTATCTGTCAGGATCTGGTGCAGTATGTGACGATCTGATGCGGTATGTCTTTGTGATATCATCATCTGAAAGCCCCGCGCACGCATCTTCTCCGAGTCCGCAGGTCTCTCCGATAACGGTGTCTCCATCTGCTGTATACCGGAATGTCCCCTGATTATATCCAAGACTTGACCAGATGGTGAACTGTACGTTTTCTATATAATACCAGTTTTGTGAATCTGCTCCGCGCACACAGAAATTCTTCAGCTTCATCTGACGGTATTCACCATAAGAATCTTCATGGTAATCCTCAAGGAACTGTGATGGCACATTCGATATAAACGATTCCGGCAGAAATGTATCATAGACCGCAAGCAATGTAACTTCTCCTGTGTCCAGATCCTCTACCCAGGATCCCACATAAGTGGTATCATTCGCCTGCCAGCTTCTCAGTACATATCTGTACCAGGTTCCGGCCTGCCAGTCGAAAGGAGCTACAAGACTTGTACCGGACCCCTCATTGTCAAAGGAGGTGCTTTTGCCCGATGGGTAAACACATTCCGGAACCAGTGTATACTTTGACCCGGATCTGTTGCTGAAATAAGTTTCCCATATACTCATAATCTTCGTATTGTAATCGCCGACATCCTGTAATCCGCCATACGCACCGACAGTATCGTATTCATCATACCCGTTACGTTCCATGTATATGTTCTTATTCATATCCCAGTTTGCCAGAGACCAATAAGTATAATCAGGCATATTCTCTGTATAGAAGTCTACTGAGAAGAAATCATATCCTTCTCCCGGATCGTCCATGTCAGGATCTATCATAAGATACTGCGCACAGTTTGTACCATGATGCACGCTTTCCGCTATCATCTCTTCTGTGATTCCCTCAGCATCGAAAGTCTCCCAGAACTCCGGTGTAGGAGTATAACTTTGCGGCTGCGGTTCTTCCGGTTCTGCACCGGAATCTTCTGTCTCAGGATAAGAAGCCTCCTCCCAGCCTTCTCCCTTGCTGATCCTCCACAGATCCTGATCTCCCGCATCTGAAAGTTTTCCGAGAGTAAACCCCTTCTGAGCTGACAGCACGCACCATTCAGGCTCTTCGGCCGAAGTGATAACATAACCATTCCCATGCGCCGTGAATTCCCAGTACTGGCAATCGTCACCTGTATCTTCATACAGATTGACAGCCGTTCCCTCCTCATATGCTGCATTACTGAGGTCGAACATGAAATCAGGCTGTTCGTCAGAGATGATATGATTCCGTCCGCCGTTCGGCATCAGACGCCACATATAAGGCTCATCTGACAGGATCAGTGTGCGTCCGTCGCTGTCTACTGACAGAAACTCATTGTAAGGGTTGACCAGTGCAAACGATGTATTGACCGGCACACCGCTGCCGCTTTCCGGACCGTTTCCGCCACCGCAGGAAGCAAATACTGCTGTCATTGTCAGAACCATGATTATAATGAGTATACGCGGGCACCTGTTGATTTTCATTTTTCCTCCGTTATTCTTCTGAGTGTCCTGATCTGTGATCAGGTACTCCTCTGAATTCAAAAAATATGATTTCCTAAATGTATCTGCTGACTATCGATTTTACTGAATACAGATATCCGCCTCCGAACAGATTAAGGTGGTTGAGCAGATGATAGAGATTGTACAGATCTTTCCTGTCTCTGTACCCTGGATCTATGCCTGCTGTATTCCTGTATGCGTCATAAAATGTCCTGTCAAACCCTCCGAAGAGTTCTGTCATCGCGAGGTCTGCTTCTGCATGACCAACGTATACAGCCGGGTCGATGAGCCACGGATGACCGGCTCTGTCAATCATATAGTTTCCGCCCCAGAGGTCGCCGTGAAGCAGCGACGGATACTCAGGCTCCGAAAGATATCTGCCGATACGGTTCAGAAAATGGTCGATGTCCTTGCGTTCTTCCCTGCCGAAATATGATGCGGCCCGTTCAAACTGCGGCGCCAGTCTGCGCTCAGTGAAAAATTCCGTCCAGGTTTCCTCAGGTGTATTGATCTGCTCTCCCGCTCCTATATAGTTGTCGCTTGTGAATCCAAAACGTCCGCCATTGACAAAACAGCTTGTATCATGCATATGCATCTTCGCAAGACCAACGCCTAATTCTTCAGATGAGTGTTTTCCTTTCATACCTGAATCAATGTATTCAAGCAGCAGAAAAGCGCCGTCTTCACCGGCTCCCGCAGCAATCACTTCAGGCACTCTTACGGCTCCTGTCTGACGGATCGCTGCCATGCCCTCTGATTCCGCTCTGAAGAAATCCGCATTTTCCTTGTGGTTGGACTTCATGAATATCCTGTTCCCGTCAGATAGTTCCAGCGCATATGCGCTGTTGATATCTCCTCCCGATACCGGAACGCGCTTCCTGATACAGACATCATTCCCATATGTACTTTTGATTGTTTCATTCAGTCCTTTCATATGCGTATCTCGGGTAGTCATCTTCAACTACATGAATAATGCCGCGCTTTTCAAAACCCATTTTCTCCACTTGAAAGATCCTTATCCGCAGCTTTTCTTATTTCCATATTGTCCTGATTATTCATGCATTTCAATATCCACATTGCCTTGCTCGTCCATGAGAAAAATTCTCATGGAACCGTCTCTGACCATACAGATATAATCCCGGACGCTGTTGACCGGGGTTTCACTGCACATTCCTGCTATTTCAGGCCGGAAGCCCCTTTCACGCAGCCTTGAAAACACATTGCTTCCGTAATGATTATCTGATCCGGCAGTCACCAGCAGACCATACTTTGGGGCGTACATTACCGCCATCTCATTTGACTCCCACGCCTGATAAGAGTTGATCACTTCAGCTCCATGCACAGATCTCGGGAACAAGCGTATGTGGTCGATATAATGTGCTTCCCTGTATGGATGTGCCTGAATGACCAGAGCGCCGGCATCCATCATAAAAGGCAGTTCTTCGGATTTCTGCATATCAAGGATCTCCGGATGCGCTTTATACCACTCCTTGTCAAGTCCGTATATAAGGAAATCCGTTCCCCAGTAAGAAAGCTCCACCCCCGGGAACACCTTGATCCCGGCCTGTTTTCCGATTTCAACGGCTTTTTCATAATCAGCAAAATAGTAATCTATCTGGTCGCGGTACGGCAATGCCCGCGCTTCCGGATTTATGTTCCCATCAAGGAAATGATTGGTAATGAATATCCCGTCATATCCCATCGATGCATAGAAATTCACTGTTTCCTCAACAGAAGCCCTCGCGCATCTGCTGACAGGCGATGTATGGCAATGTGTCTCGTATCTGTACATATGCTGCATCTTTCTGTCTCCTGTTACTGTGCTATTGCTTCATTATCGGTGTCTTTACCAATTTATGATCATTCGGACTCTTTCAGAGCTTTCCGGGTATACGCATAAACTGCATCAGCCTGCTGATCTGTCTCTATTGCTTTGGATGAATAGTTCCTGCGAAGAAATCCTATCGGATCTTTGATGCCCCGCCTCGCGAGAACGCATCCTGCAACATAGCCGGTCCGGCCGTGTCCACCGGCGCAGAATATGCCGACCTTTTTACCTTCATCAAGCCTAGAGCAGATTTTGTCGACTAGCTCATGAAGAACATCTTCAGGCAGAACTTTCATATCTCTGATGGGACAATAGATCACTTCGCCGCGGAACGGAGTTTCCCATATGCTTCCGTCAAGGAACGCGAGTGGAACAAGGACATCCGCCTCTTCCATGACCATCTCCCTGACATCCCTGACGCAGCCGATCAGCAGTCCCGGTATTATTTCACACATTTCACTGTATCTGCCCACTTGTATGATTCACCTCTCCGGTCTATTCATCAGCCGCCCATTCATTGAGCTGTTCATCGCTTATTTCCGGCAGTCCGGCGATCCATTCCTCTGCCTCCCGCGCAAATGGTCCGTTCTTTTCTATCATATCTCTGCACAGAGCCTCGATATCTGCCCGCGTCATATCGCTCATGAGCCCGCAGTCATAAGTCCTGTAGCTGTAGGCATCGCATTCATCCGGAGGCCAGCTGTAGCCGGTCAGTCTGCAGAAAGCGAACTTTCCCGCACATCCTTCATCACTGAAAGCGACCTCCCGCAGAGCTTCCCGGTCAGTCTCTCTTATGACCTGCTCACGGAAAACATAGTATACCGGATGGATATCATCATTCGCATCATCGATATTGATCCTTTTCTCAGGGAACTCAGTCAGTCCGTATTTCTTCATAAGTCTGTCCTGTGTTCTCTCTGAAGCATGCCAGATCAGGTAATCGATCAGTTCCCTGTCTTTCTGCAGGTCAAGACCCGAAAGATCCCGGAGCGATG
Organism: Anaerovoracaceae bacterium; assembly: GCA_045113935.1. Classification (GTDB taxonomy): domain Bacteria; phylum Bacillota; class Clostridia; order Peptostreptococcales; family Anaerovoracaceae; genus Crickella. Next base: position 4,987 of record JBGUJM010000093.1, on the reverse strand, counting down.
CCGTTATGTCTTGTATCATATTCCAGTTCCCGTCTCTGAATATACGGATGCCCATTGCTCCCATCTCCTGCCAGTCTTTTAACGGTCCTGTTTTTCGGGCAGATATAGTTTTCTGAGGATAAATTCCTTGGTCCTGTCAGGCAGCAGCCTGAGCAGTATCATGAGTGCCTTATAGTCAATTCCTACCGGCACTCTTGCAGGTGGATTCTTTCTGCCTGCAAGAGCCAGAGCGACCTTTGCTACACTGTCAGGTGATCTGCCGTTCTGTTCATCTGCCGCCATCTTTGCAACACTCTTGATCAGGACACTGCTGTACTCTCCGGCTGCCGCGCTGTCCTCCTGCATGACTCTGGCGGCAGTAAACCCTGTTTTTGTGTCGCCGGGCTCGATGATGCACGCTCTGATACCATACTGTTTCATCTCCATCCGGACAGCATCGGTAAAAGCTTCAAGCGCGTACTTGCTCGCTGAATACTGACTCTGCATCGGGATAGACACTCTTCCCGCAATGGAACCGATCACTATCAGGAGTCCCCTGTTTTGCATACGCATCCGCGCGAGGCAAGGCTGAGCCGCATTGAGTGTGCCGAAGTAATTGACTTCCATCTGCTGCCGTGTCAGTTCTGACGCAGTCGTTTCAGCAGGTCCTGCAATTCCCATTCCTGCGCACAGGACGGCAATGTCCACTCCCGGAAGCTTCTCTATGAATTCCCTTACTGCCTCTTCATCAGTGACATCAAGTTTTCTGAGAGTCAGGCTGCCTCCGCCAGGGAAGTTCTCTGTCTTCTCTTCTGTTTTCCGTGATACACCTGTGACGCAGCAGCCGTTTTCGGCAAACATACGCGCGCAGGCCTGACCTATACCGGAAGAAGCACCGGTCACAAATACATTATTGCCATATAGATTCTTATTTCGCATTTTCATTCCCCTCTGTCTGAGCAGCTTTCTGATACTTTCTGATAGTACTTTTCTTCAAGTTTTTCGTTTACAACTGTTTTGTCTAATATCATACGTATCAGTTCATCAAGTTCCGATCCTTCTCTGTAGTCTGCCGGCGCATAGTACCGGATCCTGTTGTCTCTGATCATCTTCTGTACTCTGTCCTTGTTTTCTGTATCAGGATCATATACCCCGATAGAATATCCTCCATAGGAATTGACAAGCTTCATGCAAGGGATATCTGTCTCGCTGTCGCCAATATATACCATATTTCTGAAAGGCACTCTCATTTCATCGGGTCTGAAGTAATCATTTACCGCAGCGTCATTGATCCCAAGTACACCCTTGGATATCCTGAACAGGAACTGGGTCTTGTTGGTAAAGTTAATTACCTGGGCAGGCCAGACGGCAATGCCATCCTCATCATAACAGAATGAACTCGCATATATCTTCTCAAACTCTTTTGCTACCGGTGTTCCGTCGATCATTTCTCTGAGTCCTGATGAAATAATGTAATGCTCAACTATTATGCCTCTCTCCCCGGCATACCGGCGGGTCCTTTCAAACCAATCCCTGACACCCGGGTATAATTTAACTCTGGAACCGTAATCTTCAAGCATTTCCCTGCGGAAAATCTCTTTCCCGCGTGCCCTCTTCAGCATCAGGAACATCCATGCAAGAGTCTGGTCCATTTCATTGGCCTCAGCCAGAGCATTGGACTCTGCCCAGAACTCATTCTGATTCTCATAATTAATTGCCTGAAGATACCCCTGTGCCTGCATATTGTCAGGGGACAGAGTCTTATCGAAGTCATAGCATATCGCCATAACAGGCCGGTCTTCTCTGGATCTTCTGTCTGATTCGTTCATTACCCTTCCTCTTCCCACTAAGCATCCGCAACCCCGGATAATTAATTCTAACATAGAACAACTGTCCACTGTACTGAAAATGTCACCCCGGCGATGATAGTGTGTCAAATATGTTGCATTTGTGAAATATTTCAAATATATATTGACACACTTATGAAGATGCGTTATACTCCCTATCGTCACAAGGGAGGTAAAAATTATGGTGTACATCTACGATCCCGATAAACTGGACGAACTACTTGAAACGCTTAAAGACGATGACAGCATCACGATAACCGGCAGGCAGCTCCGAGAGCTTGCAGAGCACATCAGAAAGAAAGGTAAAGGCCGCAAGCCTATCACTCTCGATGAGGATCTGTTCGATAAAGTCGTGCGACGCTGGCAGAGTGGAGAAATAACTGCTCGTGCAGCAATGCAGGAGCTGGACCTTAAACCCAATACTTTTTACAGAAGAGTGAAAGAGAGGTATGACGACATGGATGAACTAAGGAAAGAACTCAAACAGGCAGCTAAGGCAGAGAAAGCAGAACTCAAAGAGCTGAAGAAGCAGGTCAAGGCAGAGGCGCGCGAGGTCAAGAAAGCTGTCAGGGAAAAAGCTGAAGATACTATCAGTGCTCACAAAATGGAGAAACAGATCCTTAAGGAAAAGGTCGTTGCGGAGATGGACTATAAGAAAGAAATGTCAGATCTGCACAAAACCGTTGAGGCCGAAGCCGAAGCCATAAAATCCGGAAAGTAACAGAGATAAGAGAGGATATCCTCTCTTATCTATTTTTTCTGTCTGTTATAGCCTATCAGTTCCTTTTCCCTGAAGGCGTCCGGACTGACCTCTGTTCCCTCATCAGATATAAATTCAGTGAGATTTCTGCATCCATGAAACGCCCATGGATGCACTTTTTTCAGGCTCTTATTGCAGACGAACTTTTTGAGATTTTTGCAGTCTTTGAACGTGAACGGCACAATACTCACAACTTTTTCCGGCAGCTTTATCTCCTGAACTCCGCTGCGCGCGAAAGCATAGTCCCACATATTGGTCAGTGATGATGGCAGATCAACGGAAGTAAGATTGACGCATCCATCGAAAACGAAACTGCCGATATCAGTAACACTGTCCGGTATCCGGACTGAAGTTATCTCAGTATGCCCTTTGAACAATCTGTCGAAAAGTATAGTTACAGGTTTTCCTCCATATTCAGAAGGAATTATGACCTCAGCGTCATCGCCTTCATACTCTGTTACGCAGTATGTCCCATCATCCAGTAATTTGTAGTAATAATTCTGCATTTCAATCTTCCTTCTTATCCCGGTAAAATTCATCTATCATTCCGATGCAGTCGCGATCACTGCTACAGCTTTTCCGTTTCCGTCATGCACCGTGCCTATTCTGTCACCGCAATGCACGTTCTGTCCACCTGCTGCATTGCCCAATGCTCCGTCTGGCCCGGTATTCTCCCTGAGTTCTCTTATTGCATCGAAGAGAACGCTCTTGTCTACCGGATCTTCTGTTTTGACAGGAAGCAGTCTGCCGTCAGCTGTTTTTACTGTTGTTGTCAGCACACGTTTTGGCTGCGTCATCTCCTGTTCAGCGAACTTCGTGCCTCTCGGGCACTTATTGCCTTCATATTTCCCATCGTGAAAACGCACCTGACATCCGTTCGGACAGAGCGTACATGTTACAGTATCTGCCTGCGGGTAGCCCTTGGCCATCGATGTGCTTCTCGCTTCATCCCAGCCGGCCATCTCAGTTCCGTTTAGAAATGCCATAGCATTCCTTCCGGCAAGCTCACCCTGCTCGGAGACAAAGTCCGCCAGATCCATGATCCTGCGCGAGTTGCCGCAGGAAAATATACCCGGTACCGATGTCTGAAGATATTCATCTGTAACTGTACCATTGGTCTTCTGATCCAGTTTCACACCCGCTGTCTCCGCGACCTCATTCTCCGGGATCAGTCCCACCGACAGTATCAGAGCGTCACATTCGATGATCTCCTCAGTCCCCCTGACCGGCTTCATGTCCTGATCCAGCGCCGAGATCTCTACAGCTTCTATTTTCTTCTTCCCGATGATCCTCGATACAGTGTGGCTGCAGTGTATCGGGATGCCATAGTCATACAGACACTGGCTTACATTCCTCGCAAGTCCGGCGGGCTGCGGCAGGATCTCAACGACAGCCTTGACCTCAGCGCCTTCCAGAGTCAGTCTTCTTGCCATGATCATACCGATGTCTCCGGATCCGAGGATCACCACTCTTCTGCCGGGCATGACGTTCCGTATATTCACCAGATTCTGGACGACACCCGCAGTAAACACCCCGGCAGGTCTGGAGCCCGGTATAGATATCGCGCCACGAGTCCTCTCGCGGCATCCTGTCGAAATGATCACCGCGTCAGCATTGAATCTTCCGATGCCCTCCCTGCTTATTGTTGTAACGACATGACAGCCGTCAGTATTGTCGATACGGATCACATGATGACCGGTCAGGATCTCAGCCCCTGCAGCAACGGCTTCTGCCACTGCTCTCTCCGCGTACTCGGTTCCGGTGAGCTGCTCCTTATATCTTATCAGTCCAAAACCATCATGAATGCACTGATTCAGGATGCCTCCGGGCGCGCGGTCACGCTCCAGGATGATCACACGTTCAGCTCCCGCTTCCTTCGCTCCTATGGCTGCTGCCAGTCCTCCGGGGCCGGCTCCGATGATAACGATATTTCCCATCACTTCACCTCCCCCGAAAACATTTCACTGCCGGAGCTGCGGAAAGTGATCTCTTCCGGATCCATGCCGTATTCATTGACAAGCATGTCCACGATCCTTGTCAGGCAGTAGCCTCCGTTGCAGCGTCCTGTGGTCGCCCATGCGCGGTATTTGATCGCGGATATACTCCGCGCGCCGAGAGGATTCTCTATCGCGTCCCTTATCTCTCTTTTTGTCACCTTCTGGCATCTGCAAATGATCTCGCCGTATTCCGGATCAGATGCGATCAGTTCCGCCTGCTCTTCTTCCGTCAGATCCCGGAAGCGTACGCGTCCTTTTCTTATGCCGGTAAAATCTTCTTTCTCAATGAGTTCCATCCGCTTTCCGACGATTTCTGTGACCATCTTCGCGATCGGCACCGATGCCGTAAGTCCCGGTGATTCTATTCCAATAAGATCGATAAGTCCCGGGCAGCTTTCCTCTTC
>JBGUJM010000092.1:0-87127 GCA_045113935.1 Anaerovoracaceae bacterium | reverse complement strand
TGTTTTTTGATTGCCGTTCTTGTTTTTTGCTACCAGAAAAGTCCTCCCTCCACATAGTGGAGAAAGGACTTTGTCTACAGTCTGAGGTGGCTGCATCCGCAGCCACCCTTTTATTTTTCCTGCATATATTCGTTTACTTTGTTGTGTATTTCCTGAGCTCCGATCTCAGCGACACGGCCTCCGGCATATTCGCTGTCTATCCAGTCCTTGATAAACTTTACGACCGGACTATGTTTGTCGACCTGTTTGTCTCCCTTCAGGCCGTAGCTGGCATTGAGCCAGTGAGCGACTCCGGCAGCTCCTGAGTTCTGATTGATATTGACCAGCGGAGGCCGGTTAAGGAATTTGCCGGTATCGAAGATATTGTAGATCTCTTCGTTCTTGAGAAGTCCGTCCGCGTGGATACCTGCCCTCGTCACATTGAAGTTGGCGCCGGCGAACGGTGTCTGGACAGGCAGTGTATATCCGACCTGATTCTCATAGTATCTCGCGAGATCCGTGATGGCCGTAGTATCCATACCGTCAAGAGTTCCCTTGAGCTGTGCATACTCGAATACCATTGCTTCGACAGGCACGTTACCGGTCCTCTCTCCTATTCCGAACAGAGTACAGTTGACAGCACCGCAGCCGTAAAGCCATGCCGTTGCCGCGTTGGTCACCGCTTTGTAGAAATCATTGTGGCCATGCCACTCAAGATCCTCGCTCGGCACTCCCGCGTACTGCTTGAGTCCGTATATGATACCCGCAACCGATCTCGGCATCGTCGCGCCCGGATAAGGGACTCCGTACCCCATCGTATCACAGAGCCTGATCTTGGCATGCATGCCGCCCTCACGGGCAAGATCCTGTACCGCCGTTACGAACGGTACAACAAATCCATAGAAGTCTGCCCTCGTTACATCCTCAAGGTGGCATCTCGGCTTGATCCCCGCTTCAAACGCGGAATAGACGATCGACAGATAGTGGTCGAGTGCCTGCTGCCGGTTCATCCCGAGCTTATAGAATATATGGTAGTCGGAGCAGCTTGTGAGGATTCCCGTCTCAGCGACATTCATCTCTTTGACGATCCTGAAGTCTTCCTTCTTCGCTCTGATCCATGTCGTGATCTGAGGGAATTCAAGCCCCAGTTCCTGGCAGGCCCTGATCGCTTCCTTGTCCCTGTCGCTGTATGTGAAGAATTCCGTCTGACGGATAATACCCTTAGGACCGGAAAGTCTGGACAGAAGTTTGAACAGATCAACGATCTGCCCTGTCGTATACGGTTCCCGTGACTGCTGGCCGTCACGGAAAGTGGAGTCCGTAATGTAGATATGCTCAGGCATGTCATAAGGGCTCGTTCTGAAGTTGAATCCGATCTTAGGGATCTCTGTATATTCGAAGAACTCCCTGAACAGATTAGGGCCCGGTACATTCTGCACTTCATAGCGTACCGCTTCCATCTCAAGCAGGTTGGTCCTGTGGCTGAGACGTGTCCTGCGGCTCGTATTGCTGTCAAGCTCGTCAAAATTTCCGGGATCTTTCAGTTCCATCTTATAGCTGTTTTCGCTCATGGCAGTCCTCCTCCTGGCAAAATGTATACATGTATTCTACTTGCGAGGAGAACGCATGTCAATCTGCTAAAACCATTTTTTCACGCAGCCCTTCAGGGCCTTGCGCATTCGCTGTCCCTTCCGAGCATGATCTCCAGACCGTGCGCGAGTGGATCCAGGAGGAACTCCAGGCATTCCCTTACCGCCTTCGGACTTCCCGGCAGGTTGATGATCAGCGTTTCTTTTCTCATGCCTGCAGTCGCCCTCGAGAGCATCGCCTTTGGTGTCTTTGTCATCGAGTATGCCCTGATAGCCTCAGATACTCCCGGAGTCATGCGGTCACAAACTTCCTCTGTAGCTTCCGGGGTCCTGTCTCTCTGAGAGAATCCTGTGCCTCCTGTCGTGAAGATCACATTCACCTGCCTCTGATCGGCAAGTCTGATCAGCTGGCGCTTCAGCATCTCCGGCTCGTCAGGTATCAGCAGTCCTTCGACCACATTATAACCTGCGCCGGTCAGTATCTCCCCGATCAGCGGTCCGCTCTTATCTTCCCTTTCGCCTGCCGCGCCTTTGTCTGAAAGCGTGATCCAGGCTGCAGTAAATGGTCTGGCCGGATCCGCCTCGATCATTTCGATCTCATCGCCTGCCTTCACAGTGCCTCCTTCGAGAACGACCGTAAATACTCCTTCACGGGGCATGATGCAGTCGCCTACCTGATGATAGATCGCGCAATGGGTATGGCATTCCTTGCCTATCTGCGACAGTTCAAGCAAAGCATCTCCGATCCTGAACCTTGTTCCCACCGGGAGAGCGCGGAAATCAAATCCCTCTGCGATGATATTCTCTCCGAAGGCGCCGAATTCCACATCTGCGCCTCTTTCCCGGAATGCTTCTATCTTCTCAAGCGCCAGAAGACTGACCTGTCTGTGCCACTTTCCCGCGTGAGCATCATTTTCGATACCCCAGTCCTCGACAAGATTGATTGACGGTACTTCCGTCTTCCGGATACCCTTTTTGTCACTTACGCATACAGCAATGACCTTGCCGGTTTTGTTCATTCTGTCTTTCCTCCTGTCCGGGTCACACTTTATGTTACCCTGTATATTATCCTCTGCGTCCGTCCGGCCCGGATCTGTTTATTCCGGATCGCAGTACTCGCCGAATTCGCATCCGATACCCTCTGCGTATACCTCATCAATGAGTTTTTCATTGCGGCCGAAGAGGGAACGCTCATACAGCTTCAGTGTACCTGTTCCGTTGCCACCGTTCCACAGCCTGTTGTGTTTCTTATAACCGGTCGGAGCTTCATACCTGATGTTCAGCATGTCTTTCTTGCAGCACCTGATCTGAGTATCGAGCTTCGCGTTCTTTGTTGTCTGGATGACATGCCAGTGGATCTCGTCATCCGTCTCCCAGCAGTCAAATCTGGTCCGCGACAGAGTCCAGAACTTGGAGAAGTTGAATTCATAATCCTTTCCCTCATAGTAGAACTCTCCGAGAAGCTTTCTGTTGAGCGCGAAGAAGAAGATCTTCGGTCTTCCGCCTCCTATGTTGAATACGCTGTTCTCAAGCTTCTTTCCGCTGATCATGCTCTTCAGGTTGTTGGATGAGAGCCAGACCCACGGGCTGGTGAAGTCCCCGCCCCAGTTCTTGTCAGAATATCCGTTGCATGTCTCAGGTTTCAGCAGGTACTTTACTCCGTTGAGAGTGATCTCGCCGGTGAAAGCTGTTTTCATTCCTTCCGCGTGCCAGAACATCTCAAAAGCGTTGATCTTCCGGAAAAACCTGCTTGCGCCGTATCCTACGTGGAAGGCGATTTCCTTGCGGATGTCGAACTTCCAGCTGATCTCTCCGGCATCGCTCATCCATTCAGGGTGCGCGGCAGCCTCTTCCGGAGTTACTTTGATCGATCCCTCGCTGTGTACCTCACTGCACCTGCAGTCACCGGCAACGATACTGTAAGGCGCGTTCGCGTGGATCTGTACGTCTTTGAGTGAGAAAAATCTGTGAAGCTGTCCTTTTGGGTCACCCCAGAATCCGGCATTCACCATCAGATATGACGGAAGGATGCCCGCTTTCTGTTTTTCCGGATCGTTCCACACGATCACAGGCTCGTCCTGTGCCCTTGCCGGGTTGCAGGTGAAGAACTCGACATAGAACGGTTTGAGTTCGCCTGTTTCAGCGTTCTCTGCTGTCATTGAATGCCACCACCAGTCATAGCCTTTTCCGGCAAGCGGTCCCCTCAGCATCCACTGATCTCTGGTGATATCATGGATGTTCGCCATTATAATCTCCTTTCCCCTTTTACTCCTTACTCTCTTTTTACAGATTCCATTATACACCAATTATCTACCCGATATTCAAAGCAGAAACAAATACCGGAGTGATACTTTCATGTATCACCCCGGAAGGTTCGCGGATCATGGTAATGACCTGTTGCTGCCTATTTCTTTTCTTCATATACCACATCGCAGTATACGCAGCGGTATCTCTTTTTCTCAGGATCCGCCAGCCGGAACTGGTGGACGATCTCCTGCTCTACCGATGTGATGCATCTCGGATTGCGGCACTCAAGCACTCCTGTCAGTTTCTGCGGAAGCTTGAGGTGGACCTTCCTGACCAGCTCGCGGTCTCTTATCATGTTTACGGTTATGTTGGTATCAAAATAACCGAGGATATCAAGATCCACATCTACATCTCCGTCGATCTTGATGATGTCCTTTTTGCCGTATTTCGCACTCTGGACGCGCTGAATAATAGCAACTGTGCAGTCCAGCTTGTCAAGTCCGAGGAGGTTATAGATCTCCCATCCCTTGCCTGCCTGTATATGATCCAGCACTATGCCGGTACTTACTCCGTCAATATTCATGTGATCTCCCTTCGTATGCTGTCCCCTATGCCGTCACTTAAGCCACTCACTTCCTGTATCTGCGTGGTTATTTCATCCCGAGCAGGAACAGGATAAGTGCCATACGTATGTACTTTCCCATGAGTGCCTGATAGAAGTATGCCGCTCTTGGGTCATCATCCACATCTACCGATATCTCGTTGACTCTCGGAAGCGGGTGCATGACTATCATGTCGTCCTTGGCTGAATCAAGCATTTTGCGTCTGAGCACAAAGCTGTCCTTGAGTCTGATGTAGTCCTCTTCGTTGAAGAATCTTTCTTTCTGCACTCTTGTCATGTACAGAACATCCAGTTCAGGAAGGGCATCCTCCAGACTGCGGACTTCTTTCCATTCGATCCCGGCATTGTCCAGTTCTTCTTTGACATATCCCGGAAGATCCAGTTCTTCCGGCGAAATCATGATGAACCTGATCCCTTTGTATCTTATCATCGCGTCGATCAGTGAGTGGACCGTCCTGCCGAACTTGAGGTCTCCGCAAAGTCCGATCGTGAGATCCTTGAACGCGCCCTTTTTCCTGTGTATCGTCAGCAGGTCGGTAAGAGTCTGCGTAGGATGAAAATGTCCTCCGTCGCCTCCATTGATGATAGGAACAGTCGCGCGCCTTGCAGCGACAAAAGGAGCTCCTTCCTTAGGATGGCGCATCGCGATAATATCAGCATAGCCGCTTACCATTGTGATTGTATCCGATACGCTCTCGCCTTTGGCCGTGGAACTGGATCCTGCCTGATCAAAACCCAGAACGTTTCCGCCGAGTTCCATCATGGCAGCTGTAAAGCTCAGTCTTGTTCTTGTGCTCGGCTCAAAGAAAAGCGTAGCGAGTTTCTTATGAGCGCAGATATCCTGATATTTTTCAGGATTCGCGATGATATCATCTGCCACCTCAATAAGGTGGTCGATCTCTTTCACCGACAGGTCCGTGATATTGATCAGATGGCGCAATTCCTTCATGAAGATCCTCCTCTGTATTATCTGCATTAAGTTCCGCAGCTACTGCTTACGGAAAACTATCTGTGTATCATCCATCTCTTCGATGATGGCAAGAGACTCGATCCTGTATCCCTTCTCCCTGAGACGGTCGCCGCCGAGCTGGAATCCCTTCTCGATTGCAGCCACACATCCGACTACAGTTGCTCCTCCCATCTCAGCTATCTCTATGAGTCCTGTAAGGGCACTGCCGTGAGCGAGGAAATCATCCACGATCAGGATCCTGTCGTCAGGTGAGATGAACTCCTTGTTGACGATCACATTGTTCTTGTTGCCGTGTGTAAACGACTGCACGACAGTAGTATAGACATCGCCTGAAATGTTGGAGCTCTTGTTCTTCTTGGCATATACTACAGGAAGATTCATCGCAAATCCGGCAGAAACAGCGATCGGAATGCCGGATGCCTCAATGGTGAGGATCTTGGTGACCTCCTCATCCTTGAACAGCCGGGCGATCTCTTCACCCATTTCCCTCATAAAAACAGTGTCTATCTGCTGATTGAGAAAGCTTCCTACTTTGAGTACTCCGCCGGACAGGATCACGCCCTCAGCGAGTATCTTTTCTTCCATTTTCTTCATGAGTACCGACTCCTTCTTTTTTAAACATTCTTAGAGAGAGCATATCACAAATCCGGGTATTTTGACTTCATTTTTATGTACTTCTTTTCATAATCTTCACAGTTTTTTGTGAGGGCTGTTTTACCTGTTATGCCGCGACTCCATGAGAGTAAAAATCACATCGTTTTGCCTTGTTTGTCTATTCTGACGTGATTGCTTGAAGGCAAAAGTCACGTCGCTAGCCCGGATCCAGACATCTGACATGATGCCAGAAGATGAAAAGTCACGTCGCTTTGCCTTGTTTGCCTATTCTGACGTGATTGTTTGAAGACAAAAGTCACATCACTAGCCCGGAATTGATTATTCGACGTGACATCGCGTTTTCCAGAGGAAAGAAAAGCCCCCCGCCTGAAGAGGTGAGGGGCTTCTGAATCAGTAAATCTCAGTAAATCAGTTTGCGGTATTACTTGATATCGTTGTTGGTCTTGCCCTGACGGAACTGACTTACATCACCGGTCTTCTCCTGCTCAGGATAGAGAGGAATTGCTGCAGCGTAAAGTGCTGCGCATGTTACGAGGTCCTGCTTCCAGGTGATCTCGTTCGGTGCGTGTGCCTGGCTCTCTGCTCCAGGTCCGAAACCTACACATGGGATGCCATAACGGCCCTGGATGGAAACACCATTGGTGGAGAATGTCCACTTGTCGCAGAGAGGACGTCCTTCTCTCTTGTCCATCGCGCTTGGTGAACCGATTCTCTTATCACCGAAGAGAGCCTTGTGTGCTTCTACGAGAGCCTTGACATGAGCAGAGCTCTCCTTGTTGATCCATGTCGGGAAGTAGCACTCTGTCTCATATACTTCCTTGGTCCAGGACGGACGGTCATACATGTACATCGATACCTTGACGTCATCGCCGTACTTCTGGCATGCAGGAAGCTGTCTGATCTCTTCAAGGCAGCTGTCCCATGTCTCGCCTGCAGTCATACGTCTGTCGATCGAGATCGCGCAGGAGTCTGCTACAGCGCAGCGGCTAGGCGATGTGTAGAAGATCTGCGATACAGCACATGTACCCTTGCCGAGGAATCTCGCGTCTTCATAGTGATCCGGGTTGAACTTAGGATCGAGCATCTTGACAAGTCCGTTGATGGATGTGCTGTCATCGCATCCGTTATTGTTGAGTGCTCTTACATCGCTGATGATGTCTGCCATCTTGTAGATAGCGTTGTCGCCTCTCTCAGGAGCTGATCCGTGGCAGGACACCCCCTTGACATCGACTCTGATCTCCATACGGCCTCTGTGTCCGCGGTAGATACCACCGTCAGTCGGCTCGGTCGAAATGACGAAATCGATCTTGCTTGCCGCGTCTTCAGGACCGTTGAAATACTTGTTGACGATGTACTGCCAGCACATGCCGTCGCAGTCCTCTTCCTGAACGGATCCGACTACCATGATCTTATAGCCTTCAGGAATGAGTCCGAGATCCTTCATGATCTTCGCGCCATATACGGCACTGGCCATTCCGCCTTCCTGGTCGGAGCCGCCGCGTCCGTAGATGATATCATCTGTCTCATATCCTTCATAAGGATCCTCTGTCCAGTTGTTGATATTTCCGATTCCGACGGTGTCGATATGAGAGTCGATCGCAATGATCTTATCTCCGTCACCCATCCAGCCGATCACATTGCCGAGGCCGTCGACTTCAGTCTTGTCATAGCCCAGCTTTTCCATCTCAGCCTTGATGCATGCTACGACTTCACCTTCCTCGCAGCTTTCACTCGGGTGTGAGATCATAGCTCTCAGGAATGCGCTCATATCCGGGCCGTACTTTTCTGCAGCTTTTTTGATTGCTTCAAAATCCAATGCCATATTATGCTTCCTCCTTATTACTATGCGTGTATCCTTGTTCCTGTCTTGCCGTTAATACCGTCTTTAGCCTTCTCGAGCAAAGTGATCAGCGCAACTCTTCCAGGCTTTGACTCAGCGAATTTCACTGCTGCCTCTACCTTAGGGAGCATCGATCCCGGTGCAAACTGTCCTTCTTCGATGTATTTCCTCGCTTCCTCGGTAGTGATGTCACCAAGTTTCTGCTCATCTGGTTTGCCGAAGTTGATTGCGGCATTTTCAACAGCTGTAAGTATGATCAGGAAGTCTGCATCCAGCTGCTCCGCAAGGAGTTCAGATGCGCGGTCTTTATCGATTACGGCAGGCGCACCCTTGAGATGGTTGTTCTCTGTCCTGAATACAGGAATTCCGCCGCCGCCTGCACCGATGACAACATAGCCTGCATCGGCAAGTGCCCTGATCGTATCGATCTCGATGATCGATACCGGTTCCGGACTTGCGACCACTCTCCTGTAGCCTCTTCCCGAATCCTCGATAAACACGTGTCTCTTTTCCATTGCCTTCTTGTCGGCTTCTTCCTTGGTCAGGAACGGGCCGATCGGCTTAGTAGGTTTTCTGAACGCCGGATCCTGAGGATCTACTTCAACCTGCGTGAGAACACAGGAAACACCCTTCTCGATACCTCTGTCCAGAAGTTCTTCTCTCAGTTTGTTCGTGATATCGTATCCGATATATCCCTGGCTCATAGCCGTACAGACAGACAGAGGGAAGTGCGGGTGCTTTTCAGGATTCTCTCTGGAAAGGAGTGTCATGGCATCCTGAATGACACCGACCTGAGGACCGTTTCCGTGTGTAACCACAACTTCAAAGCCTTCCTCAATAAGATCCGCGATAGGTTTTACGGCATCCGTAACGGATATCATCTGCTCGAGCAGATTGCTGCCGAGCGCGTTACCGCCTAAAGCTACTACTATTTTCTTTTTTTCCATTTTCCGGTACCTGCCTTCTCTAGTTAACGCGGAATGACAGTAATAAGCTTATTTCTCAAGGAATCCCTGTCTTGGAAATGCCTTCTCATCGAGCGCCTTCAGTGCTGCTACAGGATCTTTTACCTTAGCAAGGAAGATCATAGCTGCTATTACATATGGCTTATTGGATGCTTCTTTGTACAGGGAGTCACGCGCGTGGTCAAAGACCTTTGCCGTTACTTCGCCGTGCTCGCAGGAAATGCCCTGGATATCTGCAGGAAGCGGATGCATGTAGAGGGTATCGAGACCATTCTTGGTCAGCTTCATCATCTCATCGTCTACCAGCCAGTCCTGATGTTTTGCATTCTGAGCGAGAAGTTCCTTCTCGAGCTTGTCTATGCCGTCAAAATCACCCTTGCCATAGAGGTCGGTCCTGATCTCCATAGCAGCGAACGGTGCCCAGCTCTTAGGATATACAACATCCGCATCCTTGAAGGCTTCCTTCATGTCGTTCGTTACTGTGAAGGATCCGCCGGATTCAGCTGCGTTCTTCTTTGCTACCTCAACAACGTCTCCCATTACTTCGTATCCTTCCGGATGAGCGAGTACTACGTCCATTCCGAAACGTGTGAGAAGTCCGATGATGCCCTGCGGTACCGAGAGAGGTTTGCCGTATGATGGGGAGTATGCCCAGCTCATAGCGATCTTCTTGCCCTTGAGGTTCTCTACACCGCCGAACTCATGAATGATGTGAAGTGCATCAGCCAGCGACTGTGTCGGATGGTCGATGTCGCACTGGAGATTGACGAGTGTAGGTTTCTGCTCGAGCTCGCCGTCTCTTGCAGCCTGTGTAACAGAATCAACTACCTCGTGCATGTAAGCATTACCCTTTCCGATGTACATATCGTCACGGATACCGATTACATCAGCCATGAAGGAAATCATGGTAGCTGTCTCGCGGACTGTCTCTCCATGAGCGATCTGTGACTTCTTTTCATCAAGATCCTGCACCTCGAGTCCAAGCAGATTACATGCGCTTGCAAACGAGAATCTTGTGCGTGTCGAATTGTCCCTGAAGATCGAGATACCGAGTCCGGAATCGAAGATCTTGGTTGACTTGTTGTTTTTTCTGAGATCTCTCAGCGCATCAGCTACAGTGAATATCGCTTCGATCTCATCGTCAGTCTTTTCCCAGGTCAGGAAAAAATCATTTTCGTACATGTTGGCGATATTAAGCTTCGCCAGTTTTTCTGCAAGTTCTGTTGTCTTGGACATAGTTTTCTCCTTATATAATTAACCCTCAAGCGTATTAATACCTCTCCTGTTGTTACGTTTTTGTTCAATTCCATTATACAAGTGGAATATCACGAGTCAATCGTTTTACCGCAAAAACCTAAAACTATTTTATGTTATATCCTCTTCTATGTCATTTTCTGAAAATCAATTGCCTTTTGCGTGTGGATCCTGCGCCAGAATACTCTCTTTGCGCTTCAGATATCTGCCGTCTCCGCGCGATCCGAGGAAGCTTCCTTCATTCACGATCTCTCTTCCTCTGAGCAGGACTTTTTCGATCCTGCCCTGCAGTTTCATGCCTTCGTAGCATGAATAATCAGAAGCCCCGCGGATGTAATCAGCATCGATCGTTGTCTCCGCAGCAGGATCAATGATCACCAGATCCGCATCCGTTCCCGGCTCGAGGCTGCCCTTCTGAGGATAAAGCCCGAACATTCTGCAAGGATTGGATGAGCTGTACTTAACGACCTGCGGCAGTGTCAGTCTGCCTTTCATGAATCCTTCGGAGAACATGAGCATCAGTCTCTCCTGCACTCCCGGAGCGCCGTTAGGACATTTTGTGAAGTCATCCTTTCCATACTGCTTCTCAGCCTTGCCCGCCTTATAGTGGAACGGGCAGTGGTCTGTTGCCACAGTATCGATGGCGCCGTCGGCAAGAGCCTGCCAGAGCTCTTCTCTGTCCCGGTCTTTTCTCAGCGGAGGCGACATGATCGCCTTGAGTCCCTCTGCCGGATCCTCGTATTCCCTGTCTGTAAGTATCAGATACTGGGTGCAGGTCTCGACACCGAGATTCGGTCTGTGTTCCGCTCTGGCTTTCAGCACCTCATGAAGTCCCTCCGCGCTGGACAGATGCACAATGTACAGAGGCGCGTCGCCTGCCATTGCGGCGAGGTGTATCATACGGTTGACAGCCTCGGCCTCGCATCTCGCAGGCCTGCTGAGCGGATGATATTTAGCCTCTCCGCAGCCTGCCTCCTGATACTCTTTGCGCAGCTGCTGTATGACACCGTGGTTCTCGCAATGAACAGTTATCACAACGCCTGCATCCTTTGCCGCGCGCAGGACCCGGAAGATCTCATCATCCTTCAGCATATAGTCATATGTCATATATACCTTGAAGCTGGTGATCCCTTCTTTCTCTGCGATCTCCTTCATTTCATCCAGAGTCTCTTCATGCACATGCTGAAAGACTCCGTGGAATCCATAGTCGACAACAGCATTGCCGTCCGCAAGGCGGTGATACTCATTCACCTGATACCACAGGCTGCAGTCCTTCGGTCCAAAAGCCATATGATCAACGATGGTCGTCGTGCCTCCGCAGGCCGCCGCTACCGTCCCGTCGTAGAAATCATCTATCGCGCGGGCAAATCCAACATCAAGATCCATGTGAGTGTGCACATCAACAGCGCCGGGAAGCACGTATTTCCCTGATGCGTCAATGACCACCGCATCATCGCAGCTGATATTCTGACCGACCTCGACGATCTTCTCGCCGTCGATCAGGATATCACCCTCGAATACATCTGAGTCAGTAGCAATTATGCCGTTCTTGATCAATATCATAATAATTCCTTTGTATCTATGCCGGGAGATGCAGCACAGAGCCATTCTCTGAATTATGTCATTCCGCAGAGACGGCTGCAGTGCACGCAGCGAGCGGCAGTGAAAACGGATGGAGTTTGCAAGCTCTGCTGCATCCTCTCTGCAGTGATACTACTTCTTCTTGCTGTAATAAGTGTTTTCGAGCGGAAGTTTTGTGCGCAGAACGCCGTCCCTCGCGTAGTATGCTCCCGCTATCGCAGGCGCGGCCGGTATGGAAGTGATCTCGCCCACGCCTTTCGCGCCGTATGACGCATCCAGAAGTTCGTCTTTTTCTACATGGATCGCGTGAAGGTCCGGGATGTCGGTTGCTCGAAGCAGTCCGAGCGTTCCGTACTTCGCCGTCGGCACACAGTCCTTGAGCGGCCAGCTCTCTGTCAGCGCGTATCCCATGCTCATCAGCACGCCGCCCTCTATCTGGCCGGACATCGACAGAGGATTCACCACCTTACCCGCGTCAAATGCCGCATAGATATCGGTGACCCTTCCTTCGGCATCGAGCACTGCGACATTCGTCGCATAACCATACGCGATGTGGCTCTTCGGATGAGGTTTGTCTGAACCGAGCTTGTCTGTCGGCTCAAAGTACTCATATTCGAACTTCCTGCCGTTCAGCTTATCCAGAGTCTCTTCCGTGACACCCTCTTCATCCATTGCGGCCTTAAGCTGCAGCGCTGCGCCTCTTACGGCTTCTCCTGTGACAAGTGTCTGTCTGGATCCGGATGTGGTTCCCGAATTCGGCGCGTTTTCCGTATTGCTGACGCCTATCCAGATCTTGGTAATAGGGAGACCTGTTGCCTGTGACACGTCCTGAATGAAAACAGTCTGGCATCCCTGCCCTATATCCGAAGCGGCAGTAAATATCCACACCAATCCGTTCTCTACTTCGAGCCTTGCCCTTCCTTTGTCCGGGAGACCTACTCCGACACCTGCGTTCTTCATGGCGCAGGCTATGCCGACTCTGTCCTCCGGGGCATCGTCAAAATAAGGTTTGACCGCGACCAGCGTTTCCTTCAGAGCTGTTGAAACATCAGCGATCTGTCCGTTCGGCAGCTCAAGACCCGGCGCGATCGCGTTGCGGTATCTGATCTCCCACGGACTGATGCCGACTTTCTTAGCAAGCACGTTCAGAAGCGACTCAAGGGCAAACTGGCTCTGGCACACTCCGAATCCTCTGAATGCTCCCGCAGGAGGATTGTTCGTATAATATCCGAAGCCTCTTATGTCCGTATTGTGGTAGTTATACGGGCCTACGCTGTGCGTGCACGCTCTTTCGAGAACCGGGCCACAGAGACTTGCGTATGCACCGGTATCGAAGTTGATCTCGCAGTCCAGCCCTGTCAGGATCCCGTTCTCATCGCAGCCCAGAGTAAATGTTCCCTCCATGGCATGTCTCTTAGGATGGACCCTTAGAGATTCCGCGCGGCTGAATTTCATCTTCACAGGCCTGTTGTACTTCAACGCTGCCAAAGCTGTCAGATGCTGCGTAGTAACGTCTTCCTTTCCGCCAAAGCCTCCGCCGATGAGCTGGTTCTCTACCACGATGCGTTCCTGGCAGTCCTCCCAGCCAAGCATGATAGCCACCTCGTGTCTGGTGTCATAAGCTCCCTGATCGGTCGAGAGGATCTTGACTCCGTCCTTGTACGGGAATGACACGGCGCACTCCGGTTCCAGGAAAGCATGCTCCGTGAAAGGAGTGCTGAACGAAGATGTGGCCGTGAACGCAGACTCCGCGAGAGCCTTTGCTGCGTCACCACGCGTGACGTGTCTCGTCTGACAGAGATTCCCTCCTGAATGTATCTTCGGCGCTCCTTCAGCTCTGGCCTCGGATATGCTTCTCACAGGCTCGAGAGGTTCGTACTCTACTTTTACCGCTTTTTTGGCTTGCTCAAGTATGTAAGGCGATTCAGCAACTACGACGCATATGGTATCTCCTACCATCCTTGTCGTATCGCCCTCTGCGATCATTACATCCCAGTCCTGCTGGATGTGTCCTACCTTGTTGTGCGGCACGTCAGCCGCTGTCAGAACTCCGAGAACGCCAGGCAGGGACTCGGCTTTTTCCTTTATTATTTTCTTTACTACCGCTCTTGGATACTGTGAGCGCACAGCCGACGCATATGCCATAGGAGGCATATCCGGATCGACTATGGTGCATATGTTGCAGAGTGGCTCATCTTTCCTGCAGATGGTCATCCCCGGTTCGAGTCTGCCTTCTGCGGCAGCACCGGCATACTCCTCCTGTGTCCATCCGGTCTGTTCCATGATCAGGTCAGATCTGTCTGCCGGTATAAAGTATTCCGGTCCGATATCGTCCGGATATTTTCCGTAGCCCAGCACCTTCTTTCTGACATCGATACGGAACACATTCTGTCCCATTCCATAATGCGGACTGCTGCTCCTGTTTTCGTAATTCGCGATACCCGAAGCGCGTCCCGGATCATAGTTTGAGCCGACGACTGAAATAAACTCATTCTGTTCAGGCATCATTTTGCCCGTGAACTGGCTGATCTGCCTGACTTCTTCTTCTCCGCGAAGTATAGCTGCCGCTCTTCTGATACCGTTAATGATCTTCTTGTATCCGGTACAGCGGCACACATTGCCTCTGATGGCCTTCTTGATCTCTTCTTCCGTCGGATCCGGATTGCGGTCTATGAGCGCTTTGCCCGCCATGACCATGCCGGGTATGCAGAAACCGCATTGAACGGATCCCGCTGTGCCGAATGCATAGACAAAAGCTTCCTTCTCGCGCAGACTGAGGCCTTCGACTGTGACGATGCTTTTGCCCGCTGCCCTTTCGGTAGTGAGTACGCACGCTTTCACAGCATGACCATCTACAACTATGGTGCAGGTGCCGCAGGCTCCTTCTGAGCAGCCGTCTTTGACAGAATACAGCCTGAGATCATCCCTGAGATACCTGAGCAGAGGTTTGTTTTCTTCAACAGTTCTTTCTATTCCGTTTACCTTGAATGTATAAGAAATTGATCTCACCTCCTCTGCTTTGTCAGTCAGCAGTCATGATTCCGTTGGAATCCCTGATAACGCCTCGCGGGCACTTGACCGCGCACATTCCGCAGCATATGCATACCGCGGAATCTATTACCGGTCTTCCGTCCTCGACGCGGATCGCTCCGGCAGGACAGACCTTTTCGCAGATCCTGCAGGCAATGCAGGAATTGCCGCAGGCTTCGCGCGCAGCTTTTCCCAGCTCCCGGTTGCTGCATTTTGTCTGGATGTTGTTGTCAGGCAGTATGATCTCTATGAGATTCTGCGGACAGACACGCATGCAGAGCCCGCAGCCGACACATTTCTCTCTGTCAACGACCGGAGGGCCGCCGCCTTCGACCTTTATGGCCGCAAGATGACATGCTGCTTCGCAAGACCCGCCTCCGAGACATCCGTACCGGCACTTCGTGATCCCCTCCGGAAACAGCTTAAGTATTGCGCTGCAGTCCCTCGGAAGTGACGCTCTGTCGATTCCCTCGAGAAGCGGGCTTCCGCCCCTGCAGCGGACATATGAAGTTTTCTTTATTCGCTTAGCCATTTTTTTTCTCCGGATTTGATCGCTACAGCCGGTCTGCCGCATATGCCATGATCGCTTCAAGGACACCGCCGCCTATCGCAAGTGCCTTGTCTGAAACAGTGGTATAATCAGCTTTCACGCCTCTCGGATCAACATCACCGCATTTGAAGCCTGCCGTGACCGGAACTCCGTCCTGAAGAAGCCCTCTTATCATACCGTTAGTCTCGGTAAATACCGGCTCACCGTCTACGTATCCGACAATGACTCCCCTGATAACAATTTCACCTATATCTTTCACCGGATGGAAAACACCGTCACATGGAGCTTTGATCAGTCTTCTGATCGTTTCTCCTCCGATGTTGCCAGGTATCCCGGTATTAGGTATAGCGGATCCTTCTCTTATTACCCGGCCCAGTGTATGGCCGCGCTTGGTCTCTATTACCGCATGGCAATCGACCCCGGCAGTGAAGCCCGGGCCTACCGCTATTACCAGCGGAGCATCCCCGATGCTTGTATTGAGATTTTTCTTGGCAATGATCGCATCCACGACGACTTCCGGCCTGAGCGCCTCTATGAGCTCGTTCTCATCGCCGGTCGTGACCGGGATCACCCCTCTCGAAAGGCAATCCCGGATCTGATCTATGTTGTCGGCTCTTTCTGCTGTGATATCCTCAACAACCGTGCTGCCGAAACGTATAGCTTCAGAAAAAGCCACCGTCCTGCGTACTGCTGTCGGCACCGGGAGATCAGTCATCACGATATCAAAATGCGCGTGGTGCAGTCTTAATGCTATTCCGCTGGCGAGATCGCCGGCGCCTTTGATAAATATCAGCATAGTGCTTTACCTCTAAATTCCTTTTTTACCCAAGTAAGTATGTATATTTTTCCATTACAGCCTTGATAAATGCAAGCACTCCGTCAGGCAGTGTGCATTTAGGATCAGCGATGTCATGGTCGGCAACGTTTCCGAACAGTCTTACGCGGACCTTGCTGCCTTCAAGCGGCAGGAATCCGGTATTCTCGCTGTCTGTAAAGTCCTCTTCGCTCCAGAACAATGTGAATTTGTCCTTGAACGGACGGCCGTTGTACGGACAGAATACCTGACAGTTGCCGCATTCGTTGCACATTCCGTCAACGTGGAGTATCTGCGGCTTTTCGAATCCAGGTACTTTGATCTCAACATTAGCTCTGTTCGGGCATACATCTGTACAGACTTCACATACAGTGGAGCAACCGAGGCAGCGGTCATCAGCCTTATCTGCAGGCGGATCAGCAAGATCGCCCTTGCGGCTGAGCAGCTTTTCCATATTTCCATCTGCATTGAGTTCTGCGTACTTGTCAAAATCTGCTCCGATGATTGCGGAAGCTATCGTCTGCGCGTCAGCGATCGCCTTGACTACGGTTGCCGGACCTCTGCGGCAGTCTCCTGCTGCGTAAAGTCCCGGTACGGTAGTCATGAGGTTTTCATCTACTACAGGTCTGCCCTTTGCGTCGAGCTGAGCGCCGGCTGTCTGGTAGAGTCCCGGATGGATCCTCTCTCCGACGGCTGCGATCACAGCAGTAGCAGGCACTTCTGTAAATTCTCCTGTTCCTACAGGTGAACGTCTGCCGCTCTCATCCGGCTCTCCGAGGACGCAGATCTCGCATTTCAGCTTGCCGTCCTCTACGCCTTCCGGAGCAAGGAGTTCCATGAACTCTACACCGTCATCGATCGCCATCTGCAGTTCTTCCTCGTCTGCAGGCATGTATCTTCTTGTCCTGCGGTATACGAGGCGTACATGCTCAACTCCCGGCTGTCTCTTTGCGGCTCTGGCTACGTCCATAGCGGTGTTGCCGCCTCCGATTACGACTACATCTGTTCCCAGCCTGACAGTTCCGAGCTCTTCTCTTCCGATGTTATCTGAATCAGGTGCGTTCTTGACATCGTAGAGGAACTCAAGGGCATCGATCTCTTTTCCGTATTTCAGTGTCCTGCGGCCTTCAGCCCAGGCTCCGATACACATTACGAAATCTGTGAAGCCTTCTTCTCTGAGCTGATTGATCGAAACGATCTCTCTGCCTTTTACCATCTTGGCGCCATATGCAGAGCACAGAGCCACATCCTTGTTGATCGCATCCTCACTGATCCTGAATTCAGGAATTACATAGCGAGGAACTCCGCCCATTCTCTTACGCTTTTCGAATACTGTTACATCAACACCTGCACGGCTCAGGAAGGAAGCTGTAGCCAGTCCGGCAGGACCGCCTCCGATAACAGCGACTCTCTTGTCACTGGTGATTGCAGGCGCGTGGAGCTGTTTAGCTACCTTGGCAGAACCCTGCTCCGCAGCCATCAGCTTGACCTCGCGGATCCTGAGAGCTGACTCGTAGTGATTGCGCATGCATCTGTCCGCGCATGTATGAGGACAGATCGTTCCTGTGATGAACGGAAGCGCATTCTTCTCAAGGATGATCCTGAAAGCTTCTTCCGGTCTGCCCTTTTCCATAGCCTCAAGGTAAGCCGGGATGTCCTGGTTGATCGGGCATCCTCCGCTGCAAGGTGCTGTGAAGCAGTCGAACAGCGGCAGATCCTCTCCGTTCTTGCGGTCAGGCAGAGGTTTGATCGGCTTGCGGTTTCTCTCGCCCTGTGACATCTCTACGAGAGCAGCGGCTTTCTTCTTATCTACGCCGGCAAAACGCTCATTTCCGCAGCCCATGAGAAGCTCACCGATCTGAGACATTCTCTGGTAGCCGCCCGGTTTGAGAACTGTTGTAGCCATTGTGATAGGCCAGATGCCTGCTTCGAAGATCTCTTTGATGTTGAAGTAGTCGGCACCGCCGGAGTAGCTGATCCTGAGTTTGCCGTCAAACTGCTTTGTCAGCTTCTCTGCAAGAGCGATCGACAGAGGGAACAGGCTGCGGCCTGACATGTACATCTCCTCTGAAGGAAGCTCTCCTGCCTTGACATCTACAGGGAATGTATTGGTGATCTTTACGCCGAATTCCAGACCCTTTTCATCGCAGAGCTTCTGCAGACGCTCAAACATCGGGATGGCATCCTTCCACTGGAGGTCCTCAAGGAAGTGATGATCGTCGAATACGATGTAATCATATCCGAGTGAATCCAGGCGGGTCCTTGCGAACTCATATCCGAGCAGTGTCGGGTTGCATTTGATGAATGTGTTGAGGTTCTTCTCAGTGATGAGATAGGAAGCGATCCTCTCGATCTCATCCGGCGGGCATCCGTGAAGTGTGGACTCTGTAATGGAATTGGAGATCCTTGCAGGGATAGCCTTGATGAAGTCCTCATCTACATTTTTGAATTTTCCGTCTTTTACAGCCTGGAGAGATACTTCCATAGCTTCTTTGAATACATCGGTGCCGGATGCGTCTTTCATCTCCTCGATGAACTTGTCGACCTTAGGTGTCTTGATGCCCTCAAGATCGTATCCGACAGACATATTGAACACAAATCCGTCCGGATCACCGAGCCCCAGCTCCTTAGCCAGGATCTTGCAGACGAACCATGCTTTTACATATTCCTCATATGCCTGAGGCACATAAAGCTCTGTGGACCACTCGCAGTTATAGCACTCATCGTGAGCAGTGATGCATGGCTTCGCTACGCATGCTGCAAGCTCTGCACCGTCCATCTTCTGTACGGTCTTGAGTTCGAAGAATCTCGAACCTGCACAGTAAGACGCGATGATGTTCTGTGCCAGCTGTGTATTAGGGCCGGCCGCCGGGCCGTATGGCGATTCGATCTTTTCGTCAAAGATCGGCAAAGCCTGACCGTCAGTGTGTTTTACGAATTTGGAGATGCCGAAAATGCTCTGGCTCTTGCCGTACTCCTCGAGTACCCAGTTGAGCAGATGCTTATACGGCATCGGTCTCATAATATCACTCATCTCATACCTCCCACTCTACTAACTAGTACTGCCTGTGATTCAGTTCGCCCCAGAGCTTCTTGCTCTGTTCCATTGTCCAGGCGTTGATAGCGTCTTCATCTATATCTACGAATTCTCTGTCTTTGTAAAGGACTTTGCCGTTGATGATCGTCGTTCTGCAGTTCTTGCCCATCATGCCGAACAGCATATGTCCGTCGATATTCTCATCCGAGAACGGTGTGAACGGCTTGTAATCCATGACGATCACGTCAGCTGCAGCGCCTTCCTTCAGGATGCCGAGAGGCTTCTTGAAGTACTTCGCGGCGATCTTGCGGTTGTTCTCGAAGAGCATCGTAGTATCTTCCACCCATGCAACATTCGGCATTGCCGCATTATGTCTCTGGATGATCAGGAAGACCTTGAGGCTCTCGAGCATGTCGTGAGTATAAGCATCCGTTCCCATACCTACCAGGATGCCCTTGGCCATCATCTGCAGTACAGGTGCGCAGCCTACAGCATTGCCCATGTTGGACTCAGGGTTGTTGACGACCATGGTGCCTGTCTCTTTGATGATATCCATCTCAGCAGGGCTTACATGGATGCAGTGTCCGAGCAGAGTCTTGTCTCCGAGCAGACCGTTATACAGCAGTCTGTTGACAGGTCTGCAGCCGTAATTTCTGAGACTGTCATATACATCGTTCATGCCTTCTGCGATGTGGATGTGGAATCCTGTCATACCGTCGTTAGCTTCGACCATCTTCTCGAATGTCTTGTCGGAAATGGTGAACAGCGCATGACCTCCGAACATGGCTTTGATCATGTCGTCGTCTTCCTTGATCGCCCACTTAGCAAAGTCTGCGTTCTCCTGAATGCTCTGTGCCGTTTTCTCCGCTCCGTCTCTCTCGGATACCTCATAGCAGAGGCAGGATCTCATACCCAGTTCTTTTGCTACATCCTTGATGGCAAAGAGTGAGCCCGGGATCTCGCCAAAGCTTGCGTGATGATCGAATATAGTCGTTACACCATCTCTGATGCAGTCGAGAATTGTCGCGTATGCGCAGGCTCTGGTGCCGTCCAGTGTCAGATGGCGATCGATCGCCCACCACGTTCCGTCAAGAACTTCAAAGAAGTTGGTCGGGTTGTTGCCCTCGATCGCAAGACCTCTTGCAAGTCCTGAATAAATGTGTGTATGTGCATTGATCAGGCCCGGCATGATGATGCCGCCCTGTGCATCGACAAATTCAGCATCCGGATATGCAGCCTTCATATCTGCAAGTGTTCCCACAGCCTTGATGACTTCGCCATCGATCACGACCGCGCCGTCCTTGAGATAAGGGAATTCCGGATCCCTTGTTATCAGTTGTCCGTTACCTACTAATAGCATCTTACATCCTCCCTTCCTGACAGAATCGTTTTATTATTTGATCTTGCCCAGTTCTCTGAGCAGCTTTTCCGGTGTCATAGGCCAGCTTCTCATCCATACACCGCACGCGTCATGGATCGCGTTTCCTATGGCAGGTGCTGCGCCGTTACATGCGATTTCCGAAATAGACTTGGCTCCGAACGGTCCGTGAGCATCGTCGATGTCGATCAGGACCGCCTTGAAGTCATCCGGCTGTTCGGATATCATCGGGACTCCGTAATCCGTCATGGTTGCATTGACGCACCGGCCTTCACTGTCGAGGATCATGTCTTCGTAAAGTGTGTGGCCGATGGATTTCAGGGATGCCCCGTACATCTGGCAAAGCGACGCTTCAGGATTGATAGGTGTGCCCGCGTCCTGTATCGCGTAGAACTTCTGGACTTTGATCTCGCCTGTTTTGATATTGACCGCGACCTGAGCGAAATGTGCTCCGTAAGGTACTGAAGAAGCTGCCGTAGTGAAGCTTCCCGGCGCGATCAGATGTCCGCGTCCTGTGCCTGATGTAGATGTATGGATAATGTCGTAGAAAGACAGCACCTTTCCTGTCTTCTTTGAACGTACCTCTCCCGGCCATGCGATCTCAAGATCTTCGAGATCTTCGCCGGTCTGATAAACCGCTTCATCGAGGATCTTTTCCTTGAGATTGGTCGCTGCAACAACAGCAGCGTTTCCGCTGAAGAACGTTCCGGACGAAGCATACGAGCCTGTATCAAAGGCTCCTGAATCTGTATCACCGGATAAGACTGTGATCTTATCCATCGGGATACAGAGGATATCACTCGTAACTTTGGCGATGATCGTATCAAGACCTGTTCCGATATCCGCGGCACCGCTTGTTACGATGATGGAACCATCCATCTCAAGCTTGGCTATGGCGTTAGCGTGATCAAGTCCCGGGAGACCCGAGCCCTGCATGATCATCGCAAAGCCCTTTCCGATCTTCCAGTCAGGATCGCCGCTTTCTTCGTGCTTGCCCCACTCGATCATCTCGCAGCCTTTTTCAACTGCTTCTCTGAGTCCGCAGGATCCGACAGGTACCACGTTTCCTTCACGGCCTTCGCCGAGTCCCTTGAGGATCTCGAGCATGTAGCCTTCTTCAACGTGATTCTTGAGGACCATCTCCTTGTAGTCTACTCCGAGCTTTTCAGCCAGCTCGCACATGGCCATCATGAGTCCGTATGTGCCCTTCGGAGTACCATATCCCTGATAGGCTCCTGCCGGTGGAATGTTCGTATAATAGATCGTCAGATCGTATTTCATGTTGTCGCACTTGAACAGCGGCAGGGTCTTGGAGCAGCTGTTCATAGGCACTGTCAGCGCGTGATTTCCGTAAGGACCGGTGTTGGCGTCTACCTTGAGGTAGATGCCTGTGATCGATCCGTCCTTCTTGCCGCCCATCTTGACGTGGACACGCATCGGATGTCTTGTGGAATTTGCGATGAATTCCTCTTCACGCGTGTTGTGATAAAGTACCGGTCTGCCGGTCGCGAATGTCGCGTATGCAGTCAGGTCCTCAACGAGGATATCCTGCTTGGATCCGTATCCGCCTCCGACTCTTGTCTTGATAACATGGATCTTGTTTTCTGAAAGTCCGGTGACCCAGCTCACGATACGGCGTACATGATACGGAACCTGCGTGCTTGCGTAGATGATCAGTCTGCCGTTCTCGAGCTTGGAGAAGCAGATATGCGTCTCAAGCGGAGTGTGCTGGATCTGGCTGGTCTGGTATGTGGCTTCCACGACCGCGTCCGCCTCAGCGAAAGCTTTGTCTACGTCTCCTATATAACCATGATTGGCTGCGGCCACATTGTGGAGGATGTCTCCGTGCAGAGGGAACTGGTATACGACCTTGCCCTCTCTCTCGTCTCCGGAAAGCTTTTTATTATATTCATCAAGATCGGCCGGAGCTCCCGCGTTGTACTGGACTCTCCCGTTATGAACCAGAGGAGCGCCTTCTGCCATCGCCTCCTCGACTGTGAATACGGCCTGGAGCGGCTCATATTCCACTTCGATAAGATCCCGTGCCCTGATCGCTTCTTCGAGAGTCTCAGCGATGATCGCAGCGACACGGTCGCCCACATGTCTCACCTTTTTGTTGATGAGTTTCCTGTCATGCGGCGACGGCTCCGGGTTGCCCTGACCGGCTGACATGTATGTAACATCCGGGCAGTTGTAAGCGGTTATGATCTTAACAACTCCCGGCAGAGCCTCTGCCTTGGAAGTATCGATCTTGTTGACATACGCGCATGCATACGGAGAACGGAGCACCACCATGTAGCATGTATCATCATCTACATAGTCCTCAACGAAAGCTCTTTCTCCCGAAACAAGCTGAGGTGCGTCGACTTTAGGCATCACCTTGCCGACAGCCTTGAGATGCGGCCTGAATTCAGGCGCGATCTCTGTCTTGTATTCTCCTCCCGCGAGTTTCTCCTTGATGAGTTCCGCTGCCAGATAATAGTGCTCATATCCGGCATCCCTGATGAATATGCCCGAGAAAACATCCTTGACATCTTCCCTGGTAGGATTCGGATTGTTCTCAAACAGCCACGTCATCAGGAGCGCTGCAGCAGGAGCGTTATACGCGCTCTGTACAACTCCGGCATCTACCAGCGCCTGCTGTACTATAGACAGGTGCATGGAGTCTCCGAGGCTGTCAGGGGTTCTGATCTCACTGCCCTCAACTTCGCCTGCAAGCACCAGATTGGAGAAAACCGGTATGCCGTCGAGAATAACAGTATCACTGCCGCAGAATCCTTCTGCGTCATCACTGTCGCGGACAGCGAAATTACCGTTCATCAGAAGCATCTCGCGAAGTCTTGCGGTCGGGTCGATATCGAATGACCGTTTTTTACCGTTAATCGTACAACTGATCATGTCTATACCTCCTTTGCCTCTCCGCCTGTAAGCCTTCTGCAGAGATCATATGCAGTGACCCCTATCAGATAGCGTTTGTATTCTGCGCTTCCGAACATGTCATCAGAGATGGAAAGCTTCTTGCCATTCTTTACCATCTCGACGATCGCCTCTTCGCTCATCGAAGGATTCTTGCGGATCGCTTCCTCGAATCCCTTGAACCGTACGATCCCGCAATTTTTGATGGCTCCTGCAAGAGTGACGCCTTTATCTGTCAGCGCTGCGCTCATTGTCAGCACCGCATGGCTCTGAGCCGTATTTGAATACCTCTTGGATACAACTCTGATATCCGCAGGAACGATCACTTCCGTAATAAGCATCTGCTCTCCGGCTTCTGCTGCTTCTTTGTAGGAATTGACGCACATGTTGTCTTTTCCTTTCCCGGTCAGAACTTCTACCCGGGCACAGACAGCGAAAAGTACCGGCAGCAGATAGGAATCGCTTCTCATGGCAGCGATGTTGCCTCCGATCGTGGCCATGTTGCGCTTCGTGCGCGACGCCATAAAGCCTGCAGCTTCCCTGAGATAGGCAGGAACGGTGTCTGATTCGACCAGCTGCTGGAATGTGCACATGCTTCCGATGTTCACATATCCGTCCTTTTCTGATATCCCGTCAAGGCCACTGCACTTTTTGAGTGAGATCAGAGTTTCAGCACCTGCTGCGGCATCCGAACCGAGCCGGTTCACCTCGGTTCCTCCGGCCAGAAAGGCAGCCGCTGCTGTTTTGAAACTGATCGCCTCTTCAGGGCTTTTTGCCATTAACAGTTTCATTGCCATAAATAATCTCCTTATCTTCTCCGGGTTATCCCAATACTTATATTGAACTTACTTGAATGGCATCGGTTCAGGATAGTCTGTGATGCCCTGTGAATTCACCAGTTCTGCTTCTTCGTATTTCCCGAGATGTCTGAGCATGGTCTTCTTGACGGCACGGAAAATATTCTCATATCCGGTGCACCTGCAGAGATGTCCGGAGAGAGCTTTTCTGAGTTCGTCATCTGTATATTCTCTGCCTGAATTCACGATCTCCCAGCTGGTCATGATGAAACCAGGTGTGCAGAATCCGCACTGGATCGCTCCTTCATCGATGAATGCCTGCTGGATATCCGAGAGTTCTCCGCCCGGTCCGGTCAGACCTTCCAGTGTCCAGATCTCCCTTCCTTCTGCCCATACAGCCAGATAGATACAGGAGTTGAAGCCTTCCCCGTCGATGATAACCGTGCAGGCACCGCATTCTCCTACTTCGCAGCCCTTCTTGACCGAGGTCAGGCGAAAATCGTTACGCAGCATATCCGTGAGGGATGCGCGTACATCCACGACTTTTTCTACCTTTTTACCGTTGATAGTGCAGTGGACGACTTTATATTGCTTATCCATTTACCACACCTCCCGCCAGAATGATCGACTCGCGAAGTGCCCGCTCAGCCATTACGACCGATATGTGCTGACGGAGCGCCTTCCCGGCACGCCAGCTGTCACGCGGATTGATATCTTCGAGTACTGTTTCTGCAAATTTCTTGATGTTCTTTTCTGTTATCTTCTTTCCGTTCAGGAATTCTTCGGCTGTATGCGCGCGGACAGGGATCGGAGCTGCTACTCCGTATCCTATACGTACACGCTCGATCGTCTTCTTGTCCTCGCTGAGCCTGACATTGACCGAGCAGCCTGTGGTCGCGATATCCAGAGCGTTTCTCATTGAATACTTGATATAGTGTCCGAAACATCTGTCATAGGATTCCTTCGGGATCAGAATAGCTGTCTGAAGTTCGGCCGGCTTGAGATCTACGACCTTGGCCTTGATATACCAGTCTTTGATAGGTACATATCTGACGCCTTCCGGGCCTGTGACTTCCATTACAGCATCCCATGCCATCAGGGTAGAAGCCGAATCCGCGGAAGTAACTCCGTTGCAGGTGTTTCCTCCGATGGTGCCTATGGCTCTGATCTGCGGGCCTCCCACCATGTCTACAGCTTCTCCGAGAACATTGATGTATTTCTGGATGATCGGATCGTTCGTGATGTGCGAGAAACTTGTCAGAGAGCCTATGCGTATGTTTTCATCGTCATCGATAGACACGCCCCTCATTTCATCAAGCATGTAAATACTGACCAGTTCCATTCCGGCTCTGCGGCCTTCACGCACCTGGACGAGCACATCGGATCCGCCTGCGAGTATCTGCGCTTCAGGATGCTCCTGCAGCAGCTGCACTGCATGCTGAACGCTCTCCGCTTCGTAAAGTGCTTTTATATCATACATACTACTTGCTCTCCTTTCCCTGCTCCTCTTTTCTCCAAGGATCGTTGATCAGACCTGCATCCGTGAATTCACGGAAGAGAGTATGCGGTGACAGCGGGAGCTCATTGATATACAGTCCTGTTGCCTGGCCTATCGCGTTTCTGATCGCAGGAGCGACCGGGCATGCCGGCGGCTCGCCGAGTCCCTTGGTGCCGTAAGCACTGGTCGGTTCGTAGTTCTCCACGAAGGCTGCGTTCAGCCTCGGGTGATCCATGAATGACGACATCTTGTAGTCGAGCAGATTGTTATTGAGAGGTCTTCCTGTCTTTTCGTCCCACAGGAGTTTTTCCGACAGCGCGTAGCCGATCGCCATGCTCTGTCCTCCGTGTACCTGTCCAGCTGCGAGGATCGGATTGATCACCTGTCCGCAGTCATGGACATTGACGATATTGAGAAGTCTTACCCTGCACATCGGGATGTCCACTTCGACTTCAGCGAAGCAGCAGCCGAATGAGTAAGCATTTGATTTTATCTGATATGTTGATTCAGCACTGAGATGCTGTGAGCCATCTGTTGTGTAGAGTTTGGACAGTGCCAGCTCACCGATGGTCATGAGTTCACGTCCGTCTGTTGTCCTGACGATCTTTCCGTCGATCAGGTCGAGATTATAGACAGGCATGCGTGTGAACTGATGCGCTGCTTCAAGGACTTTTTCTTTGAGCAGCAATGCTGTCTGCCGGATCGAGAATCCCAGAGTATAGGTACCTCTGGAAGCATATACACCTGTACCGAACGGGGTGACATCAGTGTCCTGGCATGATACAGGATGCACCATGTCGAACGGTATGCCGAGTGTATCCGCTATCATCTGAGCCGCTGCGGTGTCAGCGCCCTGACCGATCTCAGTTTCTCCGAGCTGGAACTGGACGGAACCGTCCTGATTCATTACGATACGGCACGATGACGTCTCGAGTGCGATAGGATATACGGCTGTGTTGTACCAGAATGTGGAAACTGCGATTCCCCGTCTTATGTCTCCTGTCTGATTCGCGTA
The DNA here is from genome assembly GCA_045113935.1 of Anaerovoracaceae bacterium. Taxonomy (GTDB): domain Bacteria; phylum Bacillota; class Clostridia; order Peptostreptococcales; family Anaerovoracaceae; genus Crickella. Next base: position 60,430 of record JBGUJM010000092.1, on the reverse strand, counting down.
CTTTTTGACCTTGTCATAGTAGCCAATGATCTCCGCGCCCTTGTCGAAGCACTGGTTGAAGGTGTCTGCGTACAGCTCATTCTGGGAAAATGCGTGATAGTATCCGACCGGCATGAGGTTCTTGCGTCTGAATTCCAGAGGATCCATCTTCATAGCTCTCGCGCAGTCTTCAGCATGGCATTCGAAAGCATAGCTTGCCTGCGGCATGCCGTATCCTCTCATAGCGCCGGCTACGGAACGGTTGGTGTAGACCGTCCATGTCTCTCCGTCGATGTTATCGCACGGATAGAGCTGCGGGAATGCATTCAGGCCCTTGGCCGCGATGGCGTGACCATGTGAGCTGTATGCGCCGTTGTTGCACCATGCCTTGAAAGTCCTTGCGGCAAAGCTTCCGTCAGGACGCATCCACGATGTGATGTGGTATTTGATGGCATGTCTGATACGGTTGCATATAAATGTTTCCTCACGCGGCACATCCAGTTTTACCAGACGTCCGCCGAGCTGGATGCTGATCCACGCTGTCAGCGGTTCATACAATACGTCCTGCTTGTTGCCGAATCCGCCGCCGACGTAAGGTTTGATGACTCTGAACTTGCCCCAGTCCATGCCGGTAGCCTGGCCCAGAACACGCCTTACGATATGCGGGATCTGAGTCGAGGAGACCACGACAGTCCTGTCACCTTCACCGTATGCGTAGCAGATGAAGTTTTCAATGTGACAATGCTGTACAGGCTGAGTCTCATACCAGCCCTCGACTTTGGTAAGACCCGGTTCCTTGATCGCCTCTTCGACGCTGCCCATGTGGATCTCGGTATGCGCGAGCACATTGTTCGGATAGTTTTCATGGAGCAGCGGGGCGCCTTCTTTCATTGCTTCCTGCGCGTCCAGCACAAAAGGCAGTTCCTCATACTCGACGCTGTTCTCCAGAACACGGATCGCCTGAGCAGCCGCGACCTCGTCCTCAGCCACTACAGCTCCGATATCATCGCCGTAGAAAAGAGGTCTGTCTGTCAGTACAAGACGGTCGCAGATATCCTGATGATGGGGGTCGGTTGACCACGGATGGCCCGCAGTCGGGAAATAGTGCTTTTCTTTCAGGTCAAAGCAGGTGAAAACGCGGACTACGCCCGGTATCTTCTCTGCTTCTGCGGTATCGATCTTCTTAACGATACCGTTAGCCACCGTTGAGTGCAGCACCCTGATCACAAGGGCGCCCTTGTCGCACATGTCATCAGTATATTTGATGCGGCCCATGGCTTTATCATGTGCGTCATGTCTGGTGACTGCCTGTCCGATGTACTTTTTGGACATGCTCTGCCCTCCTTTTCTTAAAAATATGTATCAATAATGTCAGTTCTTATTATCTGATAATGCTCTTATATTAAAATGTTGCCTATTCAGCTTCTTTGTTCTGTTCACCGCTTTCTTCATAGAACAGATGAGTATCTATATCCATCTCCTCGTCAATACGCTGGACAACAGCTTCGTATTTTGCAGGATCTTTCGGCAGGAGGATCTCCATGATGAGTCCTACGACGAATACTCCGGCTACCATGTTTCCCGCGAAGATCTCACCGATGATCGACGGCATGTAATCGAAGAATCCTTCTACCTGAGTTACACCTACACCGAGGCAGATCGCTGTCGCCGCGATCAGTGTGTTGCGGTTGTCAAGCCCTGCGTCGATCATCATCTTGATGCCTGCCATCATGATCGAACCGAACATGATTACAGTACACCCGCCGAGTACGCAGTCAGGCAGGGTCGTGAAGAATGCTCCGATCGGCGGGAAAAGTCCGCCCAGGATCATTGCCAGTGCTCCGAACATGATGCAGAATCTGTTTACAACATGTGTCATCGCGATCAGTCCGACGTTCTGGCTGAAAGAGGTGATCGGCGAGCATCCGAATACTCCGCCGGAGATAGCTGACATAAATCCGTCGCAGCAGAGAGATCCGGAAACTTCCTTTTCTGTGATATCTCTTCCGAGACCTCCGGTACATGCTGCCGTGGTATCACCGATCGTCTCTACGGCAGATACCATGAATACAAGGCAGAATGATATGATTGCGCCTGCCTGGAATTTCGGCTTGAACGCGAAGAGCTCAGGAACAGAGAATACTCCCATTTCCTTGATCGTATCTCCCATAGCGCCGAAGTCGACCATTCCGAAGAATATTGAGATTATGTAGCCGAAAATGAGTCCGAAGAGAACGTACATCTGCTTTGCTACACCCTTCATCCTGATATGGAAGACCAGTGCCGCAATGAGCGTGAGTGTGGCGACCAGAAGGTTCTGCCATGCTCCGACCGGATATTTATCACCGCAGGAGGCGAATGACGAAACACCTACATTAAGTATGCTGAGTCCAATCGCAACAACAACACATGATGAGAGCAGAGGCGAGATGATCTTTCTCCAGTACTTGGCGGTAAGTCCGAGGATTCCTTCGAAAACACCTCCGACTATGATCGCGCCTACCATGATGCCGTAATCTTTCGACGCGGCAGACATGCTGGCAGCCAGGAAAGTAAAGGACAATCCCATGACAATAGGAAGGCCGGAACCAACTTTCCAGATCGGATACAGCTGCACCAGTGTTCCGAGACCTGCGATCAGCATACAGTTCTGGATCAGCCGTGCAGTCTCAACTGCCGAAAACGGCTGTCCGTCATACACCGCTACGGATGCAATGATGATTAGTGGCGTCACGTTTGCGACGAACATCGCCAGTACATGCTGAAGTCCGAATGGGATCGCATTGGCGATCGGTACTCTGCCGTTCAGCTGATAGACGTTTTCAACACGGATGTCATGCTCCTGTTTTACTTTTCCCTTCATACTAACTAACACCTCCACACTACCGTATATAAATCCAAATCAATAACTTCTGTAAATTCAGTGATAAATCTTCATCATCACTTTTGTAACAAAACGGTCTCTGTCCTCCTCGACCAGCTGATCGATGATATTGACGGTGATCACTTCATCGCCGAGGGCATCGCCTTCGTCCAGCAGACTGTCTGATGCCTGTCTTATTCTGTCGAATGTATCAGATATATCATCGTATGATCCGCGATGGAATCCCACGAGATAATCAGCCGGAGGAATCACACGGACTCTGTCCTTGTATTCCCCTGCGTCTTCCGGCGGGATCCTGACGGCGAATCTTGGTTCTTCCCCTGAGTAAAACACGAGAGTCGGATACATATAGAAAAGTTCGTCCGCGAATACCTCTTCCAGACCACCGGCTTCAATGTAATGGATCTCACCTTCCGAATATATGAATATCTGACCGGCGTCAGCGTATGCCATATCGCTTTTGATACAGTTGAACCTGTCGCTGACGACTGATTCCATACGCATAAGTTTCTCGTACTTTTCTTTTGTCTTCTCAAGCCGCTCCCGGATAAACGCCTCTGTCTTTTCCGCATCTCTTCCCCTCATAAAATCTCCTATCTCGTCGAGCGAGCAGTCAAGATCTCTGAGAAAGCGGATCATGCCGAGAGAATAGATCTGGTCATACCTGTATGTCCGCCACTTGTTCTCCGGATTCCTGATGTCGGGAACAAGAAGGCCCTCTTTGTCGTAATGACGCAGCAGCTGGACGTTGACATCGAAGACCCGTGCAAGTTCGCCTATCTTCCATGTCCTGTCGTAGTAGTTCTTCATGTTACCGGTTCACCTTCTATTCTTAAGTATATATCTGTTTTGACGTATAGTTAATAGACATTTCGCCAAAACCTAAAATTATTTTATGTTTCCCCTGTTACTGTATTTTTACAATTACGGACGCGGCCAGCAATGGTACCGCAGTCTCCATATAATGATCATCCATGCGGAATGCCGGGTCATGCCACGGGGCATTGTTTCTGCCCGGGATCCCGCTTCCGGCCCAGTAGAAAAATGATGGTATCTGGCTTCCCCATACGGCAAAATCTTCGGAAGCAAGACTCGGCGCGCTGTCCCTGATATGGTCAGCTCCGGCTGCAGCGCACGCTGCTTTTACGGCCAGCCCATACATGTCTTCCGGATTCGTTACCGCCGGCACCATCGGTATGATCTCAATATCACAGCTGCATTCGTAGCCTGCGGCGATGTCTTCTGCCAGGGTCTGCAGTCTCTCTGTCATACGTACATGCGTATCATGGTCAAAAGATCTGATGTACCCGGTCAGCATAGCCGTTTCCGGAGCCGAGCTTTCGGACATTCCGGCCGTTACGCTGTTGAACGTGCAGATCGCCGGCTGGAACGGGTCAACATTTCTGCTGACGATCGTCTGCACGGCGCAGATCAGAGATCCTGCAGCAACAATCGGATCTATACATTTGTGCGGCAGAGATCCATGACCGGCTTTGCCTGTCAGCCTGATACGGAACACACTCTTCTCTGACATCAGCGGACCCTTGTGCACGATCACGTCTCCGCAGTCCGCTTCCGGTCTGTTGTGTATGCCGAAGATCCGCGCCGGTTTCTGAGGAACTTTGTCCAGGATCCCATGATCCAGCATGGCCTTCGCGCCATGAGTTCCCTCCTCCGCCGGCTGGAAGATAAACAGCACATTGCAGGGAAGACTCTCCCTGACAGAACACAGATAGTGCATGGCTCCCAGCAGGGATCCGCTGTGCGCGTCATGGCCGCACAGGTGCATTGGTCCGTGTTCCGTCGGGACTGCGTCTATATCTGCTCTCAGTGCAACTGTCTCAGCGGCGCCTGCGTCCAGAAAACAGACCAGACCGGTATCCATCCCGATATCTATTGCGGTCACGGGATACTCCGCGCAGACGCGCCTGATATATGCTGTTGTTTCTTTCTCTTCGAATGCCTTTTCCGGAATGTTGTGAAGATAATTCCGGTGTTCCTCTGCCAGCCTTACAGACTCATGCATCAGATCAGGCATGAATACTGATGTGTCGAACATTGATTAACTATTTGATAAAACCGGATCCTTTATCCGATACGCGGTACAGTCCTCTCGGAGTGACCCTCAGTGATGGTATTACGGTAAGCGCCATGAATGAAAGTGTGATGAATGGGTCGAAATCCTTGGATACTCCCATCTCATATGCCTTTTCTTTCATGACTCTGAGTTTTTCATTTACTTCTTTGAAGTGGACATCTGTCATCAGGCCCATGATAGGCAGCGGCAGTGTTTCGAAGACTTTGCCGTTCTCTACTACCGTATATCCGCCCTGGACACGTGTGATCTCGTTGACAGCAATTGCGATATCTTCATCATTGTCCCCGATGACTATGACATTGTGCGAGTCATGGGATACTGATGATGCAATCGCGCCTCCGCGGATGCCGTAGCCCTTCGTTACGGCAACACCGATCTTGCCGCTGTTCTGGTGTCTCTCGACCGCCGCGATCTTGAGGTATCCGTCATGCGGCACAAAGTTGTCGGACTTCGGGAAATGCACAGGCAGGTCGCTTGTGACGATCTGTTTCGGCTCCATGCCGATCACATGTGTGACCTGTGATTTTACCGGAAGGACGAAGTCCGAAGCATTCACCTTGCTGATGTTGACGGTATGTTTGAGCTTTGCCGGGCACTTTCTGACTTTGATCGGCGCATTTTTGTCGATGCGTTTACCCTTGAAGTAGACATCCAGCACGTTGAAGTCCTTCATGTTGTCAAAGATAACAAAGTCTGCCTGATATCCCGGAGCAATGGCGCCCATATGCTTGAGGCCGTAGCACTTTGCCGTATTGATGGTAGCCATCTTGATCGCCTTGAACGGATCGAGACCAAGCTCGACGGCTCTCTTGACGTTGTATCCGATATGTCCTTCTCTCAGGATATCCTCTATGTGCTTGTCGTCTGTACAGAAACTGAAGTGTTCGGTGTCGATGCCGGTCCTGACGATACCGCTTACGATATCATCAAGATTGTGCGCTGCCGATCCTTCACGGATATGTACGTGTATGCCCCTTCTGGCTTCTTCCAGTGCGTATTCGAACGATGAAGCTTCGTGGTCGGTTTCAACACCTGCCAGCCTGTAAGCTGACAGTTTCCTGTTAGGAAGGAACGGTGCGTGACCGTCGATGACCAGATGATCGAACAGAGCGAACTTTGCGAACATCCTGTTGTCGCCGTTAATGACCGCGTCATCATCCATGACCTCTCCCAGTCCGAGTATCCTCGGATTGCCGATGAACGGGTACATGTCATTTGCAGCGAACATACATCCGTTATCATCGATGTTTGTTGCCGGTACGCAGGAAGGCAGCATGACGAATACATTCGCCGGGGACTTTTCAGTCTGGTTAAGAATGTAGTTGATCCCGTCAGCGCCTGATACATTGCAGGCTTCGTGCGGGTCGACTATGAAAGTAGTGGTGCCGCATGCCGCTGCTGTGGCTACCAGTTCTGCTGGTGCTACCATCGTAGACTCAAGATGCAGATGCGCGTCTATAAAGCCAGGAGCGATATATGCCCCGCCGAGATCGATCTCTTCTCTGCCCTGGAGCGATCTCGAAACGCCGATGATAATGCCATCTTTGACTCCGATGTTTCCTTCAACTACTTCACCGGTAAATACGTCAACGATTCTGCAATTCTTGAAAATCACATCAGCCTTGACTTTGCCGAGTGCAGCCGGAGCCAGTTTTTTAAAGGTTTCGTAATTCAAAGCTTCCCCCTTTCTCTCTGCCTGGATCAGAGTCAGCAGCATATGCCGCTGTCATTTTTGTTATATAACGAAAGGCGCGTTAAAGCGCCTCTCTTATGTCAGTATTATTGAGTTGTCACCTGTCTTCTCGGAAGTATGGCAGGCCAAGTGCTTCAGGTGGTTGATTCTCATGTCTGTTCCTCAGGCTGATAGCTATCAGTACAATAATTGTTACCAGATACGGCAGCATCTTATATATCTCCTTCATAGCGAAGTTTGTTCCTGTAGGGATATACAGGTACAGAATATAGAGTCCGCCGAACAGCATTGATTCCCAGATCGCCCAGTTAGGACGCCAGATCGAGAAGATTACGAGCGCGATAGCAAGCCATCCTCTGTCACCGAATGCATCGTTCGACCATACGCCGTTAGCGTAGTCAAGAACGTAAAACAGTCCACCGATTCCCGCGATCATGCAGCCTATGCAGATCGAGAAGTACTTGTATCTGTTGATGTTGATACCTGCAGCATCAGCCGTGGCAGGATTCTCTCCAACAGCTCTCAGTTCGAGCCCGGTACGGGTCTTATTCAGCATGTAGGCGGTCAGAATCGCTATGATGATCGCCACATATGTCATGAAGCTGTATGAAAACAGCAAATCTCCCACGACCCCGGCTTTGCCGGCGAACGGCAGAGTAGTCTTGAAAGCCTTACTTGTTGCGGACAGTGTGATCGAAGGAACTTCCGCTCCTGTCAGCTTGATGATGGAACCGCCGAAGAAGTTTCCGAAGCCCACTCCGAAGGTGGTCATCGCAAGTCCTGTTACGTTCTGGTTAGCTCTGAGTGTTACGGTCAGGAAGCAGAATATGAGTCCCATCATCAGTGCTCCCAGCATGCATGTGATGATCGGTATTATCACGCCGATCACAGGGTTGAATGGGCCTCCTGAATTCTCATACATGAATGATCCGATTACACCGCATATAGCTCCGACGTACATGACGCCCGGAATACCGAGGTTAAGACTGCCGGATTTCTCGTTGAGTGTCTCTCCAACGCAGCCGAGAAGCAGAGGTATGCTCTGCACGATGGCTCTCGGCAGAAATGTTACTAAACTAAACATTTGCATCCTCCTTTCTATGCGACTTGCGGAAGTGTATCTGATAATTGATAAAGAACTCACTTCCTATTACGAAGAACAAGATTATGCCCGTGAGTATGTCTCCGTATGATCTGTTGAGCCCGAATGCCATAGATATCTCGCTTCCGCCCTTAGCCATGAATACCATCAGAAGTCCTGACAGTATCATTCCGATAGGGTTGAAATGCGCCAGCCATGCGACCATGACACCCAGAAAGCCTTTACCTCCCTCAATAGTTGTCGTCATTGTGTGGTCGGTACCTGCTACCAGCAGCCAACCTGTCAGTCCGCAGATGAGTCCGCAGAGGACCAATGTACGCACTATGACCTTGCTGACATTGATTCCAACGTATCTGGCTGTGTTCTCGCTCTCGCCTACTACGGAAAGCTCATAGCCATGCTTGCTGTACTTCAGGTAGATGTACATGAAGATGGTCACGATTATGGATACGATAACGATCAGCAGGTAAGGATTACCTGCTATCGTAGGCAGCCATCCTATACGGGAGGTCTGGTTGATGACACCGATCTTTCCGGCGCCTTTCGGATTCTCCCATATGATGATGTAGTACGCGACGATCTGGGTTGCCACATAGTTCATCATAAGGGTGAACAGAGTCTCGTTGGTATTCCATTTAGCTCTGCAGAAAGCCGGGATGAAAGCCCAGAATGCACCGGCAGCAAGCGCTGCAATGCATGAGACAATCATTATTGCTACGCTAGGCAACTTGTCCGTCATCGTAATCATCACTGCGGTAGTGGCAAGCACTCCTGCCATTACCTGGCCGCCGCCGCCGAGGTTCCAGAACTTCATTTTAAATGCCGGAGCCAGCGCAACCGATATAAGCAGCAGAGATGCAAGTTCTTTCATAAGAGCCCAAAACTTACGCGGACTCCCGAACGATCCTTCAAACATCTTTGCATAAACAGCGAGAGGATTCAGGTGCGTAGCAATCGTAGTAATAATGGCGCAGAAGATAAGCGCTGCAAGTATGCCGCCCAGCCGGATTGCCCACTCCTGTTTCTTAGGGATCATTTTACGCTTGGTTATGTGGATCAATGGTTCCTTAGTTTTCTTATCCATCTGCTTCACCTCCAAGCTTTGTCATGAGCAGACCTACTCCATTCTTATCCGCCGTTCTGCCATCTACTATTCCGCTCACTTTGCCGCCGCAAAGAACCAGTATGCGGTCAGATAACTCAAGCAGCACGTCGAGATCCTCGCCGACAAATATGACAGCTACTCCACGTTCCTTCTGTTGATTTACAAGATCGTATATGATATACGATGCATTGATATCAAGACCTCTTACCGCGTAAGCAGACATAAGCACTGTAGGGTTCATAGCGATTTCCCGGCCAACGAGTACCTTCTGTACATTACCTCCGGAGAGTCTGCGTACCGGTGTTTCAAGGCTCGGCGTTACGACCTCAAGTTCGTCAACGACTCTCTGAGCAAGGTCTCTAGGAGTCTTGCGGTCAGTAAAACCGGCGATCCTGCCCTTTCTCCTGAATGATCTGAGCATCATATTGTCGACAAGATCCATGCTGGCAACAAGACCCATGCCCAATCTGTCTTCAGGGACGAACGCGAGAGAGACTCCCTTGGCGTCGATCTCCAGATCGCTCAGCTCAGCAAGATTTGTTTCCGTGCCATCATCCTCAATGTAAATTATCTCGCCTTTTTCTATTGGTTGAAGACCGGCTATCGCCTCGAGCAGTTCCTTCTGGCCGCAACCGGAAATGCCGGCTATGCCCAGGACCTCGCCCGTGTTTGCAGTGAAGGATACATCGTCAAGCTTTAGCAGGCCATCTTCTGATCTTACAGTCAGGCCCTTCACTTCGAGCCGAGGCTTCACATTCTTCGGCTCAGGTCTTTCTATATTGAGTTTGACCTCACGCCCAACCATCATATTGGTCATTTCCTGAGCGTTGGTCTCCTTTGTAATCAGTGTTCCGATATATTCGCCCTTGCGAAGTATCGCTACCTTATCCGAAATAGCCTCTACTTCGTGTAGTTTGTGCGTGATGATCACCACCGTCTTTCCATCTTCTCTCATGTTGCGGAGCACCGCAAAGAGTTTTTCGGTCTCCTGCGGAGTCAGTACAGCGGTAGGCTCATCGAGAATAAGTATGTCCGCACCTTTATAAAGAACCTTTACTATCTCTACTGTCTGCTTCTGAGACACGGACATGTCATAGACTTTCTGATCCGGATCTACATCGAATCCGTAGAGATTGCATATCTCGCGTATTTTCTTTGACGCTTTTTCGACATCGAGTTTGCTGAATCCCTTGATCTTATTTCCGTTTTCGGAATCCTGGTCTATGCCAAGTATGATGTTCTGAGCAGCGGTAAAGACATTGACAAGTTTGAAGTGCTGATGGATCATTCCGATGCCCAGGTCGGATGCAACTTTAGGAGAAGATATGACGACAGGTTTGCCGTCAATAAAAATCTCGCCTTCATCCGGAAAATAGATTCCCGAAAGCATGTTCATCAGTGTTGTCTTGCCTGAACCGTTCTCTCCGAGGAGCGACAGTATCTCTCCCCGGTAGATATCGAGATCGACATTCTTATTGGCAGTGATGGGGCCAAATGTCTTGGTAATGTTTCTCATCGAAACTGCGGGCGTTCTGCTGTCTTGCAAAATAATACCCCCTTTCGAAGATCTGATAATCCGTTTTCTTTTAAAACTTGGCCGGTCCCGCCTTCACGAGACCGGCCAATGCGATTAACAGTTATGCTGTTGTACGTATCAAAGCATCCGATTAACCGAAGTTCTGATCAAGCAGATTGATGCCGTCAATGGTGATGTTGAAATACGGAGCTGATCTGTACTCGGATTCATGGAAGTATCCATCAGATATGACCTCTGTATCAGGTTCATATTTAGGATCAGCTTCAACATCAGCCTGGTACGAATCAAGGGTCTGGCCCTCAACTGTGAATGTGCTGGTGTCGAATACGTGGATCGAGCCGTCCTTGAGTCCTGCCTCTACCTCTTCGAGCTTAGCAGCTGTACCCTCAGCAGCAACATCCTCGTTGAGCTCTGTAAGCTCAACAGAACCGGTTTCAAGCGTTCCTGTCCAGTTAGTATCAAATGCTTCACCCTTCTGAACTGCTTCAGAAGCATACTTGAAGAACGGTGCCCAGTTGATCCTTGATGAGATGATGTAAGTGTTAGGGCCTGCTTCCTTTGTGCTTCCATTGTAGGATACGTTAGGGATTCCTGCGTTTTCGCATGCAGTTGGCGCTCCGAAGGAGTCAGCGTGCTGTGAAATCAGATCGCAACCGCCCTGGATCAGCTTGTTAGCAGCTTCCTTTTCAGCAGTCTCGTCATACCATGAGCCTGTGAATGTAACATCCATTGTTACATCCGGGCATACACTCTTAGCTCCTAGATAGAACGATGTGTATCCGGAGATAACCTCAGCATATGTGAATGCTCCGACATATCCCATCTTAGGTGCAGCGCCTTTCAGCTGGCCTGCTTCCTTGATCTCGTTGAGCTTCATGCCGGCGGCAACACCTGCGAGGTAACGTCCCTCATAGATAGCCGCGAAAGCATTGTGATAGTTGTCCTGTCCGGATACAAGCGCCTTGTCGCCTGTGCAGCTTACAAACTGAACATCTGGGAATTCTGTTGCAGCCTGGAGCATATAGTCCTGATGACCGAATGAATCGGAGAAAATCAGTTTGCAGCCGGCATCAGCAAGTTCAGCAGCTGCATCGTAGCACTCCTGACCTTCAGGAACGCCAGTCTTAATCATGTACTGATCCTCACTGAGTCCCAGCTCTCCCATAGCCTCTTTGAATCCATTGATGAAGTTGAGGTCATATGTGGAGTTCTCATCGTGGAGGCAGATCAGAGCGACCTTGAAATCGCCGGCATCACCGGCATCGCCGCTTTCTTCACCGCCGCCACCGCCGCCGCATGCTGCCAGCATCGGCATCATTACCATAACCAGGCAAATCATTAAAGCAATAAGTTTCTTCTTCATAAAATCATCCTCCCTGTGTAAAAAACATGAAGTTAGTTTCTGCTGAAAGGCGTATACTATCCCATCCAATCAGCCAACTAATGATAGATTAATTTTACCCCTTAACCCCTTTTAAAACAATATATAAATTAAAATTACTACGATTTTAGGTTTCGAATTTTAGCGCTCGTTGACCGGATGCTGACATGATTGTAGAATAGAGCATATATATAGAAAAAACAGAGAAAAGGTGTACCATACTTATGGATTTTCCGGATATCGCAATCATCCTCGAAGCTGCCGGCAACAGCACAAGATATGGCAGCAATAAGCTGCTTCATATAATGGATGACGGCCGCCCTATGGTGTGCCGGGTCATTGACGCTGCCGGTGTTCAGGCTTCCTGCAGAAAGATCCTGGTTACCCAGTACGAGGAGGTTGCGGCTCTTGCGCAGGGATTCGAGGTTGTGATGAACCGCCACCCCGAATTAGGCATCTCTCATTCCATGCAGCTCGGGATCGAAGCCGCCGGAGATGCGGACGCCTATCTGTTCTGCGTCTGCGATCAGCCCTGGCTCACAGTGGAGTCCATCCGGAAACTGCTTGACACATACAGATTGGGCAGCGCCGGTATCGTTTCTCTTGCATGGCAGGGCAGGATGTGCAATCCCAAAATTTTCTCTGCGCGGTACAGGGATGATCTTATGAGCCTGAACGGAGATACCGGAGGCAGACAGATCATAGCCGCGCATGCTGATGACCTGCTGCTGGTCGAAGCCGGCAGCGAGGCAGAGACTCTGGATATCGACGTTCCGCTGTAGGTGATCCTGATCAGGAGGCTCTTTTGATGAAACTGTGGAACTACAGAGGGCAGCAGCAGAGCATAACACAGGCTCTGCAGCTCTCCATACCGGATCGGTCCGTTATAAGCGTTACAGGCAGCGGAGGCAAGACCTCCCTTATTTTTGCATGGGCCCGCGAGCTTGCCCGGGCCGGCAGGCGTGTTGCTGTGACCACTACGACACATATGATGCACCCGGATCTCGCCGCGAAGGAACAGCCGGATCCATATGAAGGGGTTCGCATTATATATGCCGGTCTTTCAGATGAGCCGGAAACCGGTCTGCTGTCAGAGATCGATGCCGCTCTGGATGAAGGCAGAATAGTGATGGCCATCTCCCCGGACCCCGGCAGACCGGCCAGAGTCATATCTCCTCCGGGCCGGATACTTGACCATCTGTACGGATCTGCGGACATTGTGCTGATCGAAGCGGACGGCTCAAGGCGCATGCCGCTGAAATGGCCGGCTCCATGGGAACCGGCAGTGCCGGATAACACTGATATAACAGTATGCGTTGCCGGGCTTTCCGCGCTGGGAAGAGATCTTTCCGATGTGATGTACCGGGCGGAGGATCTGCCGTCCGCGATGCAGCGTCCCAAGGCAGACGAAGCCCTGATATGCGCCGTGCTCTCTTCCCTTGACGGCGGACAGAAAGGTGCCCTCGGAGAATTCAGAGTCTTCCTCAATCAGGCTGACAATGATGAGCTCCTTGCAGCGGCATCCCGCATGCAGATGAGATTCGCGGTATGCGGGATACAGAGCGCCTGGGGCACTCTGAAGTAAAATAAATATCAATCCAAGCATCACAAAAGCGGGCTTTCACATCAGAAAGCCCGCTTACCGTTTACTTTGTTTTCCTTACTGCTAAAGCGCAAGCACCTTGCGGAGTTTGTCCATATCAGGCTCAAGTCTGATCGGCTCACCGGCAGCCTTGATACCGTTGGCCGTATCTTTGAGTCCGTTGCCGGTCACTATGACTGCAACGCTGGCATCCGCAGGGATCTTCCCTTCGTTGCAGAGCTTGGTCAGTCCTGCCATGCCGGTGACACCTGCCGGTTCACCGAATACACCGCATTCTCTGCCTGTCACTCTCATAGCCTCCAGGATCTCGTCATCCGTGACTTCTACCGGAATACCGTCTGATTCGATGATAGCAGCGATGGCCTTGTCTGCATTGCGAGGCACGCCGACGGAAATGGAGTCCGCGAGAGTATTCTCTTCCATCGGTTCCCAAGGCTCACCTGTCTTGACCGCTCTGTTGATCGGACATGTATTGACGGACTGTGCCGAGATCAGTCTTGGCAGTCTGTCAATGAATCCCGCATTGTACAGATCCTTGAATCCCTTCCACACGCCGGCGATGGTGCAGCCGTCTCCTACTGACAGAGCCACATAGTCCGGAACTTTCCATCCGAGCTGCTCAGCGATCTCCAGAGCAACGGTTTTCTTGCCTTCCATCAGATAGCAGTTGATGGCGGCATTGCGGTTGTACCAGCCCCACTCATCGATGGCAGCCTTCGACAGCTCGAAGGTATCCTCATAGTTGCCCTTAACGGATATTACCTTGGCTCCGAAGATGAGCAGCTGAGCGACCTTGCCGATCGGCGCTCTCTCCGGCACAAAGATATATGTCTTCAGTCCGGCAGCTGCCGCGTTGCCTGCAAGGGAGCTCGCGGCGTTTCCTGTTGATGAGCATGCGATGGTATCATAGCCTGCCTCGATTGCTTTGGCTACACCCATTGAGCTTGCTCTGTCCTTGAGCGAAGCTGTCGGATTCAGACCGTCATCCTTGAGGAAAAGCTTGCGGATACCGAGCTTCTCAGCCATGCGAGGCTCTTCATAGAGAGGCGACCAGCCTACTCTCAGAGGAGGCTGCTTGGTATCTTCCTCTACCGGCAGGAACGGACGGTAACGCCACAATGTATAATTGTCGCTTGCCGAGATGCTTTCAGGGCTTGAAACTGACCTGATGTAATCATAATCATATACGACATCGAGAATGCCGCCGCATTCGCAGGTCGTAGCATCAGGGGCAGCTTCGTACTCCTTGCCGCATTTTATGCATTTAAGGCATTTAACATTTTTCATATGGATCTTCCTCCTTGAATATCCCAAACGGGAGCCTGCTGCATGAGCCGGCTCCCGCTTTTTAAGGCATATGGATTACAGGTTCTTGAGAAGTCCTGTTGCTTCGTTGAACTCGTTGATGAGCTCGTCGACCTTGGCTCTTTCTTTCCTCAGTGCGCCCCATGTATTCTCTTCGTCATACCAGAGAGCATTGATCTCGTCAACAGTCTTGCCCTGCTGCTCAACCCATGTGTAGTACTTGAGGTTGTGGATCCTCTTTCTGTCTGTGTAGCGGAGCTCGAGCATATTGTCTGTCTTCTCGTCAAGGATGTGTTTGTTGTAGTGGAGTGCAGCCATCTCATGTGTGTACTCACCCTGTTCATCCTGCAGTTCTTTGATTCTGGACTTGTACATAACTGAAGAGTCTGTCATTACTGTTGCCAGTACGTCGTTCTCTGTCAGTTCATAGTACTTAGCCATCTTGATGCAGCAGAGCATGTTAGCTATGCCGCTGATTCCGAAGTATCCGAGGAGGTCAACGAGTTCAGGGTCAACTCCCTGCTCCTTGAGGTACTCGCGTCCGATCGGCTCATTGAAGAGTCTGAGGATGTTCTGGGAGTCTTCATCATCGATGTCGATGACCATATCGGTGTTCTTGATGTTGTGGATCCATGGAACGTGCTTGTCGCCGATACCTTCGATCCTGTGAGCGCCGAATCCGTTGTCGAGGAGTGTCGGGCACTGGAGAGCTTCGCCGACTGCAAGCTTAGCTGTAGGATAGAGCTCTTTGAGCCTGTCGCCGGATGCCATTGTTCCTGCGGAGCCGGAAGTGAACGCCATACCTGCAAGTCTGCCGTTCTCGCCCTTGATCTCTTCGAATGCCTCAGCGATCGCATTACCTGTAACATTGTAGTGCCACATGTAGTTGCCCATCTGCTCGAACTGGTTGAGGATCCATACGTCCTCTCTTGTCTCTCTGAGTTCGTGAGTCTTGTCGAAGATCTCCTTGACGTTGGACTCTGTTCCCGGTGTAGCGATAACTTCGCTTGCAACGGACTTGAGCCAGTCGAATCTCTCCTTGCTCATTCCTTCAGGAAGGATTGCAATTGAGTATACTCCGAGGAGCTTGCTGTCAAACGCACCGCCTCTGCAGTAGTTGCCTGTTGAAGGCCATACTGCTTTGTGATATCCGGTGTCGAACTGACCTGTTACGAGTTCAGGAACGAGGCAGCCGTAGGAAGCGCCTACTTTGTGGCAGCCTGTAGGGAACCACTTGCCGATCATGCAGATGATGCGGCACTTAACGCCTGTGAGTTCAGGCGGGAGCACTATGTAGTTAGGACCGTGGAAAAGTCCGCCGGATTCCTTCTGCTCATTCTTCCATGTGATACGGAAGAGGTTGACAGGGTCAAAATCCCAGAGGCCGACCTTGGTCAGCTTATCGAGAATCTTCTGAGGAACCTTCTCCGGATGCATTTGCTGCTCGATCGTCGGCAGAATGATGTTCTGCTGCTTAGCACGCTCGATGTTGTTCTTTAAACCCTTTTCATAAATAGTTAAATCAAGCATCTTGTACCTCCGTAAAACTTCTGACTGTTGCTTTTATATTGTTTTAAATCAGTGCGATATTTTATTCCATATATTTGCATAATATCAAACCATTTTAGGTTTGTCAATTTACAATATTGAGCAATTTTTTGGGCCATCGGAAAATCAGTATCCCGCCGCGATATTGACCCTGTGCAGCAGCTCCTCTCCGCGCACATAGCGCTCAAGATTTTCACAGAAAAATTCAACTGTTTTGTCCACTGTATACGGCAGTCCCATGTCTCCCGATATATGAGGAGTAATGATGCAGTTCTTCGCCGTCCAGAGCGGATGATCCGCCGGCAGAGGCTCAGGATACATGACATCCAGAGCGGCGCCCGCTATCCTGCCTTCATCGAGTGCCCGGAGCAGAGCTTCCTGATCAATTACAGTCCCGCGGCCT
The DNA here is from genome assembly GCA_045113935.1 of Anaerovoracaceae bacterium. Classification (GTDB taxonomy): domain Bacteria; phylum Bacillota; class Clostridia; order Peptostreptococcales; family Anaerovoracaceae; genus Crickella. The sequence continues at coordinate 43,792 of JBGUJM010000092.1, read as the reverse complement.
ACATTTATAACAAAGGTCTTCTCCGGCAGCTTCCCGATTCTCTCACCGCTCAGCAGGCACGCGCTGTCACCTGTACCCGGGACGCAAAGCACCAGCACATCCGGTTCCTCCTCTCCTGCTGCTATTCTGCTGTCAAACTCTTCCATTTTGTATACAGCGTCAAACTCTTCTGAATTTCTGCCGCTGCGGTTGTATCCTGTCACACATTTTGCGCCAAGAGATTTAAACCTCCTCGCGGTGTTCCTGCCGATATCTCCCGTACCTATGATGGCTACGGCGCTGCCGGAAATTGACCGGATCGGAAGGTCCTGCACCCAGCCCCGCTCATCGATGATCTGCCGGTATGCCGGCATCTGCCTCATCAGCATCAGTGTCACCATCATGATATGTTCCGAAATAGTCAGCCCGTATGCCCCCGAGCTGTTGGTCAGTATCCTGTCACCGGAATCAAACACCCCGCTCGCAACGAATTTCTCCACTCCGGCAAATCCGTCATGACACCACTTCATGCCTGACATCTGTCCGAGGAGCGTCGAATCGATGCAGTATACCACCTCTGCATCGGAAAGATGGCCTTCCGCTTCTTCGCTCGTTATGTAAAACTCAACATTGAATCCGCACTTCTCCGCGGTATCCGTTATCTGCGCTATGTTCTTTTCCGTAAGATAATCACAGACAACGCAGCACTTTCTCATGACCTTGACCTCCATACCGAAAAGCGGCGACTCAATAAATTGAGGCACCGCTCTGTATCATCCGTTCAGTTCTGTTCACAGGAACCATTCTGATTCCCTGCGTCTTACCGCTACTTTCTCCAGTACGCCCTGCGCAGCAGCAGCGGCCCTCGGAGACAGCCTGCTGACCCTGTGTATCGGCAGGCGGCCTGACACTTCAAGAGGAGCAGGTTTTATCTTAAGGCCTTCTATATCACAGCCTGCCAGTCTCCTGATCTTGGCGGCAGCTGCCGACCCGAACTCAGTCAGTGTCCTGATATCTCCGCTGTACAATTCCGTTCCGGCCGCATCCGCGCCTTTCGCGGAAAATCTGGCTCCCCTTCCGCGGTTCCTCAGCTTCTTGCTGTATCTGACAGAAAAAGCCCCCGCGCCTATCACGCGGAATCCCTGATTCTCCGCAAAGTGATGCAGTTCATAAAGCGCATTGCCGTAAGTCCTCGCGCCATAGGAAACAGCCGCAAGCGCAACGGCTCCGTTGGCCTGGATCTTCTCAAGCGCGCTGAGCGCCGGGAGAGGTACTTTCCCTACATATACAGGCATGCCAATAACCGCTACAGTCTCTTCGTCCAGGATGATATCCTCGTCGCCAAGCCCGAGCAGCTCATATGTCTCCGTAGTGACAGACTCCGGACTGCAGTCCTTCAGAATGTCCGCAAGCTGATGTGTCAGCCTGTCCGTCATTCTGGCCGTCCCTCCTACGGGGCTGAAATGTATTCCTACTACTCTTCTGATCATTTCTGTATCCGGTTGCTGCTGCAATTCCTATGCACAAATGAATTGTAGCATCTGCCGTATTCTGTTATTAGTTGATACTGTGAAGAATATACGAAAAAAGGAGATGCTGTCATTTCCGCATCTCCTTCATTATTCCTTTGCATCTGCCGAAGCATGTCTTCAGCATGTCCGCGCTCCTATTTGTTGCCGTACTGTTCTTCCCAGCTCTCGAAGTAATCGATCTTCATGGCGCGCTTGACTTCGGCAAGCGTCTGGGCAGCTGTCTTGCGAGCTTCATTGGTTCCCTCAGTCAGCGCTGCGATGACTTCTTCCGGATGAGCTTCGAAGTAAGCTCTTCTCTCTCTGATCGGTGTCAGGAACTCGTTGAGTACCGCGAACAGGAACTTTTTGACCTTGACATCGCCGAGTCCTCCCCTTCTGTAGTGAGCCTTGAGCTCGTCGAGGTCCTTATACTCAGGAAGATATTTCTCGAATGAATCAGGCTGGCAGAAAGCATCAAGATATGTGAACACGGTGTTTCCTTCGACCTTGCCCGGATCATCCACTCTCAGGTGTCCCGGATCAGTGAACATGGACATGACTTTCTTCCTCAGAGTCTCCTCATCGTCTGAAAGGTAGATCGTGTTGCCGAGGGACTTGGACATCTTAGCCTGGCCGTCAGTGCCCGGAAGTCTCAGGCATGCTTCATTGGACGGGAGATAGATCTCCGGCTCAACCAGAACGTCACAGTTATATGTCCTGTTGAAAGATCTTACGATCTCTCTGCATTGCTCAAGCATTGGCTCCTGATCCTCGCCTACAGGTACGATCGTAGCCTTGAATGCTGTGATGTCACTTGCCTGGCTGATCGGATAAGTAAAGAATCCTACAGGAACGCTCTCTCCCTCAAAGCCTCTCATCTTGAGCTCTGCCTTGACGGTAGGATTCCTCTGCACTCTGCTGACTGTAACAAGATTCATGTAGTATACAGTCAGTTCATGCAGCTGAGGTACTTCGGACTGGATCAGCATGTGGGTCTTCTTAGGGTCAAGTCCGACCGACAGATAGTCAAGAGCTACCTGGAAAACACTCTCTCTGACCTTGTCCGGGTTGTCAAAATTATCAGTAAGCGCCTGCGCGTCCGCTATCATGACAAAGACTTTTTCATAGCTCGGATCATCCTGCAGTTCGAGTCTCTGTCTGAGAGATCCTACATAGTGTCCTATATGGAGTCTTCCCGTCGGGCGGTCACCGGTCAGCATTATCTTCTTCTTATTCTTAGCCATTTCAATATCCTTCCTTATATTTATCGCAACAATTCATTCAGCAAAAACGATTATCCCCATATGTGACTGCGTGTCATAAGGGTTCTTCCCATCAGTCCTGCGGACAGACGGGCCCCTCCTTGTGACATCACCATCGTTTTGACTGTATGACCGTTGCTGGTGTTTCTTCATTTATCAGTCTTATCTTCATAGTACAGCTATGTTAACACAATTCTATCTCGGTGTCATCTTGCTGATGATCGTCTTGCGTATGCGTCTCGTGTACAATACCGACATTGTCATGCCGGCAACCTCAGCGCACGGGAATGCCCACCATACCATATTGACGCCGCCGATCTTCGCGAAGATAAAGGCAAGCGGAATGATGATGAGCAACTGTCTTACAAGCGAGATGTTCATGCTGTATACGCTTTTGCCCAGAGCCTGGAACGCAGCGCCTCTCATGATCGCATAGCCCGCGAACGGGAAGTTCAGCGACACAATATGCAGCGCGACCACGCCCATCGCGACCATTTCAGGCGGCGCTTTGAACAGCGCCATCAGCTGCTCAGGGAAAAGCCAGAATATCAGAGTTCCCAGAGACATCAGTCCGATGCCGTATCTGACGCCGAGCCTCATCGTTTCTTCGAGTCTGTCTTTTCTGTCCGCGCCGTAGTTGTACGCGATGATAGGCACCGAAGCGTTGTTCATGCCGAAGAGCGGCATGAATACGAAGCTCTGCAGCTTGAAATATACGCCGAATGTCGCTACGGCGAGATCGGAAAATCCCGAAAGGATCCTGTTGAGACTGAACGTCATCACAGCGCCGACGGACTGCAGAACGATAGACGGTATACCTATCCTGTAGATATCCTTCATCGTCTGCCAATGCGGCCGCACCTTATGGATCGAAAGCTCAACTTCCTTGTTGAATTTTCTGTTGAAGGTGATGCCGAGTATGCATCCGAGGATCTGTCCGAACACGGTTGCCAGCGCAGCGCCCTTCGCTCCCATGGCAGGAAGTCCGAAGAACCCGAATATAAGTATCGGATCGACGATAGCGTTGAAGACCGTTCCGGAAACCTGCATATAGAAGATGTAATTCGTTTTGCCCGTTCCCTGCAGCAGCCTCTCGAACATCGACTGCATCATCGGCGCGATGGACAGCCACTGGGTGATCCTGAGGTATATCGTTCCGTCCGCTATGATCTGTGCGCTTGTACTGTCTGAAGTCATGAGCCTCATTATTGGCTCCGCGAAGCACCCGATCGTGAAAAATATCAGGTAATTGATGCACGCAAGAATGAAACCGTTGTGTGCGACCTTGTCAGCTTTTTCATACTGCCTGGCGCCGAGATATCTTGAGAGCAGTGCGCTCATACCTACCGCGGTACCGATACCGAACGCAACATTGAGGTTCTGGAACGGGAAGCAGTATGATACCGCCGTCAGGGCGTCAGTGCTGTAATGCCCGAGATAGATCGAATCGACGATGTTATACAGAGCCATGACAAACATGGACACCGCCAGAGGCGCTGACATTTTGAGCAAAAGAGGATGAATGGGCTCGGTCCCAAGCCGGTCCGAATCGCGCTTCATCTCCATGCGTTCCTCATTCAGTTCCTTCTTTTCTTTCTCTTCCAATATTATTGCCTTTAATCCGGTTTTTTCCCTAAGTTATATTACAGCCCGTGATCCGTTGTATCAGCTCCTGAGTTCTTCTCCCTTGTTTCTCGCGCTCATACGCTGCAGCAGCTTTACGATCTCCACAACAGGGATGATCAGCACCGCGAGGCCCATAGCAATTCCGTATTCCTTCAGGCTGATCGTAGAGAATTCGAACAGTGCCGCCAGCCATGGTATTTCTATTACCACAGTTGTCAGAAGCAAAGCCAGAGCGCCGGATCCCCACAGCCACAGGTTCTGTCTGGACAGCTTGAACAGCGACTGTCTTCTTGATCTCATATTGAATGAGTGGAATATCTCGCACATCGACATCGTCAGGAAAGCCATCGTGATGCCGTCATTGCTGGCAACGATATGCCACTGTCCGGTCTCCATGAATTCGCCGATAAAATATGCGGTAAGCACCAGAGCAGTTGTCAGAGCGCCCTGATAGATAATATCCCTGTCCATTCCGCCGGCAAAAACGCCTTCGCGCGCGCTCCTCGGCTGCTGCTTCATCGAGTCGCCCTCGGCGTCCTCGAGTCCGAGCGCGAGTGCCGGAAGCGAATCCGTGATCAGATTGATCCAGAGCAGATGCGCAGGCTTGAGAATCGTAAAGTTGAGCATCGTCGCGATGAGGATGCTCAGCACCTCGCTGACATTGGTCGCCAGCAGGAACTGTATGGCCTTGCGGATATTGGCATATATCCTGCGGCCTTCCTCGACTGCCGATACGATGGTGGCAAAATTATCATCAGCCAGTATCATGTCCGCAACGTTCTTGGTTACATCTGTACCGGTGATGCCCATGCCGACACCGATATCCGCGGACTTGATGGCAGGAGCGTCATTGACTCCGTCTCCGGTCATTGCAGTGACCATATTGTGGGCACGCCATGCTTTGACGATGCGGACTTTATGTTCAGGCTGTACTCTCGCATAGACTGAGTATGTCTTGACCTTGTTCAGAAGTTCCTCATCCGACATATCATCAAGCGCGGCTCCGAGGACAGCGTCATCAGCACTTTCAACGATGCCGAGTTCTTTACCGATGGCTACAGCAGTATCCAGCTGGTCGCCCGTTATCATGATAGGTCTGATCCCTGCTTCGCGGCATTCTGCTACAGCAGCTTTGACCTCCGGTCTGACCGGGTCAATCATTCCGACGAGACCCACGAAGATCAGTTTCTGCTCAAGTGCCTGATCAGAGAAGTCGTCCGGCCTGACGTGATAAACTCTCATGGCAAGCGAGAGAACTCTCAGCGCTTTGCCTGCCATTCTGGAATTCTCTCTCCTGACTTTGCCCGCAAGCTCTTCCGTCAGAGGAACGATGCCCGCTTCCGTAAAGATATAATCCGAATGTCTCAGCACTACATCCGGCGCGCCCTTGGTAAACTGGACGTATTCAGCCTCGGCAATAAGATTATCAAGCTCTGTGATCCTGTCCGCAGGGCTGTCCATCTGTGTGTTCCTGTGAACAGTGGACATCATTTTACGTCCGGAATCGAACGGAGCCTCACCAATACGCGGAAACATTTTGACAAGTCCCGGCTTCGGAAGGTTCTGCCTTGAAGAATATGCGACAAGAGCTGCCTCTGTCGGCTCACCGACGACCTCTTCGCCGGTTTCCGTCACTTTGAGTTCTGCATCCGAGCAGAGCGCCATGCCGGCAGCAAGGACGTCCTGATCCTGTGAATAGTGATCCACGACAGTCATTCTGTTCTGTGTCAGAGTACCTGTCTTGTCAGAGCAGATGATCTGCGCGCAGCCGAGAGTCTCTACCGCAGTAAGCTTGCGGATCACCGCATTGCGGTGGGACATCTTGGTAACGCCGATAGACAGTACGATCGTAACAACGGCAACCAGGCCCTCAGGAATCGCGGCGACAGCCAGCGAGATGGCCAGCATGAATGTGTTGATCATGACATTCATTGACAGATGTCCCGCTTTGATGACTCCAAGCGCGAATATGAATATGCAGATCCCGATCACCATTTTGGTGAGGATCTTGGACAGCTGGGCAAGCTTGATCTGGAGCGGAGTCAGTTCTTCCTCAGCCTGGGAAATCGCATGTGCGATCTTACCCATCTCCGTTGTCATACCGGTACCGGTGATGACAGCTTTGCCTCTGCCGTATACAACAGTACTGCCCATGTATACCATATTCTTCCTGTCGCCGAGCGGCACGTCTTTGGCATTTTCTCCGAGAACCAGTTCCTCTGACTGCTTGGTGACAGGGACCGATTCTCCTGTGAGGGCTGCTTCCTCGACTTTCATCGACGCGGCTTCTATGAGTCTGCCGTCAGCCGGGATGCTGTCTCCTGCCTCGAGGATGATGATATCTCCGCAAACCAGCTGATCACTAGGAACGGTGACGATCTCACCGTCTCTGAGGACTTTGGACTTGGCAGCAGTCATCTGCTTGAGCGCTTCAATGGCTTCTTCAGCCTTGCTCTCCTGGATGACTCCCAGAACTGAGTTCAGTACGACTACGAACAGGATGATGAATACATCTGCCGGATTCTCGTGCTGATACAGCGATGTGAAAAATGACAAAACTGCAGCCACGAGAAGAATGATGATCATCGGATCCTTCATCTGGTCAAAGAACCTCAGGATGTTGCTCCTTTTCTTGGCCTCGATCAGTTTGTTCGGTCCGTCCTTCTCAAGTCTCGCTGCAGCCTCTGTTGAGCTGAGGCCTTTCTCCGATGAGCCGGCTTCCGCCAGCACCCCGGAAAACTCCTCAAGATACGGTCTGTAGTTTTCTTTCATTATAATACTCCCCCGGTTACATCAGAAACTTCCGGTGGGATCAGGTCCGGATACACATGGAACACAGTGTCGGACCCATGGGCCCCTCCAGGCTCCTGGTTCACATAAGGAATCTTCCCATCAGTCCTTCGGACAGATGGGCCCCTCCTTATGTGTATCCCAGCCTGATCCCGCTCTTAAACGAATCATTGTATTGTATCATTATCGATTGTCTTTTTCTATACTCTGGGATAACAAATAGTAATTTCGGAATGTGGATTTTTCAACGGTTTTGCCTGTTAAAAATGTATCACTTTGTATTTTTTGGAAACCGCACGGTAAGCGCGAGGAAATACAAGCATTGAAAAATCAAGCGTTTGTGAAGATTTGGTGAAGCCCGACAATTCTTTCACGATTTTTTTGTTTGACAATGTTCCTGTTTGAACCTACAATTTTAGTGTATAAATTCAGATTGGCGTAGTATGTTCATCAATCTGAACGAGTACGTTAATCTTTATTTGTTATTGGTTTTTTGTAAGGAGGTATTATATGAGTATAGGTGAATTAATAAGTTACCTAGATGGTCTCGTATGGGGTACCGTCATGATGGTTCTCATCATCGTAGTCGGTATTCTCCTGTCTGTCCGTACAAAGTTCCACCCACAGAAGAGGCTCGGTCTCTCCCTCAGATACGCTGTTACCAACGAGGAAGGCGCTGAGGGTGACGTATCCAGCTTCGGAGCTCTGACAACCGCGCTGGCTGCTACAGTAGGTACAGGTAACATCGTAGGTGTATCTACAGCTATTATGGCAGGCGGCCCTGGAGCACTGTTCTGGATGGAGTTTGCTGCATTCTTCGGAATCGCAACAAAGTACGCAGAAGGCGTTCTCGCTGTTAAGTACAGACACGTTAAGGAAGACGGATCCATCCTTGGAGGACCTTTCTACTACATTGAGAAAGGTATGGGCCCTAAGTGGAAATGGCTGGCTAAGCTGTTCGGACTGTTCGGCGCACTGGCTGGAGCTCTCGGTATCGGAACATCCACACAGGTTAACGGTATCGTAAACGCTATCACCAAGGTAGCTACCACACTCGGAGCTGACAAGGTTGCTTTCACCGCATTCGGTGAAGACGCTACATGGGTCAAGGTCATCGCAGCTATCATCATTACTGCAGGCACCATCGCCGTAATCGTCGGTGGTATCGAGAGAATCGCTCAGGTAACTGAGAGAATCGTACCTGCTATGATGGTAATCTACGTTGTATCCGCTCTCCTCGTATTCTTCTTCAACATCGGCAAACTGCCATATGCTATCGTTGAGGTAGTTGCAGGCGCATTCGGACTCAGAGCTGCTGCAGGCGGCGCAATGGGTGCATTCCTGCTGGCACTGCAGAAAGGTGTTGCAAGAGGTATCTTCTCGAACGAGGCTGGTCTTGGTTCCGCTCCTATCGCTGCTGCTGCTGCACAGACACATGAGTGTGTACGTCAGGGCATGGTATCTTCAACAGGTACATTCCTCGACACCATCGTTATCTGCACAATGACAGGTCTCTGCGTAGTTATGACTGGTGCTAACCTGCAGGGTCTCGAAGGTGTAGAAGTAACAATGTGGGCATTCGGAAACGGCTTCGTATGGCCAGAGATCGTAGGATTCATCATCCTCGCTACATGTCTTGCACTCTTCGCATTCTCCACAATCCTCGGTTGGGACTACTATGCTGAGAGATGCTTCGACTATCTGACCAATGGTAACGAAGGCGCTATCAAGGCTTACAGATGGCTGTATGTAGCTGCTGTAGCAATCGGACCTTTCCTGCCACTCGCAGTTGTTTGGGACTTCGCCGACCTGATGAACGGACTGATGGCATTCCCGAACCTCGTTGCTCTCTTCGCTCTCTCCGGAGTTGTTGCTAAGGAAACATTCGACTTCTGGAAGAGAAGAGAATCCGGCGAGTACAATGACGGACTCGAGGCTGCAAAGGCTGCTAAGAAGGCTGCTAAGAAGTAATTCATACTCACAACACAACAAAACCAAAACAAAAGAGGGCGAGCAATCGCCCTCTTAATTTGCCTCTACTTCCTCACCATTGTCCTCTTAAGATCTATCCAACAGCTCCGCACCTTCCCTCCCTTAACTCAATCTACTATAATGCGACAACAAGTTGGTTAGATGTCACGTCTTAAGCTGGATTCTGGAGATTTGAGCGTGACTGAATTAATCAGAATGTCACGTCGCAACCGCTGTTTTGCCTCATTTGGCGTGATAAATAGTGGCGCAAATTCACGTCATAGCCCTATTTCTGCCCATCCGGACGTGACTCGACTCGCCAGAATGTCACGTTGCGACCACTGTTTTGCCTGATCTGACGTGATACATAGTGGCGCAAATTCACGTCGCAAAACGATTTTTGCGGTCAGGACGTGACAAAGTGCAGGGAGAAAATACCGTCAGCTTTTTTAGTCAAAAAAGATCCTCTCGGGGATCAGATTATCTCGAGAGGAATGTTGAATGATTCAATTATACACTGTAATGTAAAAGCACTTTCCAATATGAGACTGAAATGTGGACCGCTACCGGCTGCGCTCGCCATCCAGTTCACTGAACATATTGCATATGGTGTCGACTTTGTGACTGTCTGAATTGAGGATGAGTATTCCGCCTTTGCTCCTGATATACTCCCTCTGATCAGAATCAGGATACGGTGTGGTCCGGTATCCTTTGGATATGGCTCCCGTGTTGATCTCGAATACAGGCTTGTCCCCCGCGTGCAGAATGCCCAGAGTCTCAAGTCTGTTCCGGTAACCTGCCTTGTATCTGTCAGCGCATTCTTCAAAAATACGGTCCACAGCCCGCTTCCACGCTGCTTCATATCTAGGATCTGCAGTGTCAAAGAACTGTACAGCTCCCTCCGGAGCAGGCTCCTCTCTGAGATCCGCCACGGACTCATCAGGGGCGAGCATGAATTTTTCATTGAATTTCGTCAGCAGATCAAAATGTCCGATGATATCGCAGTCCGTCCTGCTGATGATGGTTCCCGCAGTTTCATAAAAGAGCTCCGCTACGTCCATCATATCCATACCCTGAACCTTGGCAAAATACCTGAGGTCATACGGCTCATCATCCACAGCTGTCCAGTCTGTGAACCTGGTCAGTTCAAGAGCAGCGGCATCCGAAGCTTCGCGATCTTCACTATCCGCCTCCAGCATCCTGCTGTATTCCTTCCTGCCTCTCTCTGTGAACAGATAATGGACAGATCCGATCAGATAGTCATACGGCGACGTGTCAGTGTCTGCATAATAATCCATCTCAAGACCAAGCAGCACCCGGATCTTTCCGGCGTACTTCTCTTTGAGATGATTCACTTCTTCGATATACTTCAGTGTTCCCTCGCGGCTCATGCAGTAGCTCGGATCGTGCGGAGTAAAGGAATGGCCTGACAGCCCAACGGTCTCAAGACCCTTGTCTATAGCTGAACGGATCATATCCTCGGCCGTATCCAGTCCGTCGCAGTATGTAGTATGCATGTGCAAGTCAAAAGTCTGTTTCATTTTCATCGACCCCTGTCAAAGGAAACGCTATACCATCTTCTCCTGTTTTACCTTTTTATCTATGACATGGCGTGACGCAAGTTCTCTGTGGATGTCTTCAAGTGTTATCCCCGCCTCGTTCATCAGCACCATGACATGGTATGCCAGATCGGCGATCTCATAGACAGTCTCTCTGTTGTCTCCTGTCTGCTCTGCCGACTTGGCGGCAACTATGACCTCCGTGGTCTCCTCGCCCACCTTCTTGAGGATCTTGTCGAGACCTTTTTCGAAGAGGTATGTCGTATAGGAACCTTCCTTCGGATCAGTTTTGCGGCCTTCTATCAGGCTCATAAGTCCCTCATAGGAGAACTCCTTCAGTTCCCCGCTTTCCCAGACAGGATACTCGAAACACGATGTTGTTCCGAGATGGCACGCAGGGCCGTCCGGCTCTACCATAACAACCAGCGCGTCTTTGTCGCAGTCAGCTGTGATGCTGACGATGTGCTGATAGTTTCCGCTCGTCTCTCCCTTGAGCCAGAGTTCCTGTCGCGATCTGCTCCAGAAACACGTCAGGCCCTTCTCCATCGAGATCCTGAGACTCTCTTCGTTCATATATGCAAGGGTCAGCACCTGCTTTGTAACCGCATCGACCACGATCGCAGGTATCAGCCCTTTATCATCAAATTTCAGATCCTTTATTTCTGTCATTTCCATACCTTCCGTCAAATCCTCACCGGAATACCTTCTTCTGCCATGCGCGCCTTGAGATCCGCTATGCTGACCTCGCCGAAATGGAAGATCGAGGCTGCAAGCCCCGCATCAATATCCGGCACTTTGCGGAACAGCTCTATGAAGTGGTCTATACTTCCCGCGCCGCCGCTGGCGATGACCGGAACAGATACGGCTTTGACCACCGCATCCAGCATCTCGATGTCAAATCCCGTCTTCACTCCGTCGGTATCGATGGAGTTGACGACTACCTCACCTGCGCCCATGCCGACACAGCGTTTGATCCATTCGATCGCTTCCATGCCGGTATCATCTCTGCCGCCTCTCGCAAATACCCTGAACTCGCCGTTCACACGTTTGATATCGCACGAGAGGACGACACACTGGTCGCCGTAAAGCTTGGCCGCTTCGGTGATGATGCCCGGGTTCCGGATGGCTCCCGAATTGACGCTGACCTTGTCCGCTCCGCACTTGAGAACGCGGTCAAAATCCGCGATGCTGCTGATCCCGCCGCCGACTGTGAGCGGGATAAAAACGTTGGACGCGGTCTCCGTCAGGATCTCGGTGAAAAGCTTGCGCCCTTCGGCGCTGGCGGTGATGTCGTAGAAAACAAGCTCATCCGCTCCCGCATTGGTATATAGCTTGGCCATGTCCACCGGCGAAGCTACATCGCCGAGATTTTCGAAATTGACGCCTTTGACGACTCTGCCGTCCCTGACGTCGAGACACGGGATTATTCTCTTGGTTATCATATTGGTTATCTCCTGATCAGTTTTATTTGCCGGCAGTTCTGACTGCCTCTGCAAGATCTATCTCTCCGGTATAGTATGCCTTGCCGATTATGGCTCCGTGGATGCCGAGCGCTGCCAGGGCCTCCACATCCTCCATCGACGAAACGCCCCCGGATGCGACGATGTCTATATCAAGTGTCTCCGATAGCTGGCGGTACAGCTCACGGTTGGTCCCGCGCATCGCTCCGTCCCTCGAGATGTCTGTGCAGATGATCGTCTTCACACCGGTGTCCTGCATCATCTGAGCAAACTCTTCCAGAGTGTACTCCGAAAGCTCGGTCCATCCCTTGATGGCGACATATCCGTCTCTGACATCTATTCCGACCGCGATGCGTTCTTTGTATTTCTCCACGGAGCGCCTGAGAAATTCCGGATCTCTGACCGCTGCCGTTCCCAGAATGACCCTGTCTATTCCGGCTTCCAGGTATTTTGCGACGGTCTCATCGTCCCGGATGCCGCCGCCGATCTCGACAAAGGCGGGCTCATTCAGTCCCTCCGCCTGTGATGCCGCTTCGGCTGCCGCCCGGATCGCTTTGACCGTCCCGATATTGGGTGTCGTACCGTCTCTGGCGCCTTCAAGGTCTACAACATGTATGTGTGACGCGCCTGCTTTCACGAAATCTTCCGCGATCGCAGGCGGATCGTCGCTGTAGACTGTCATCTGAGCATAGTCGCCCTTGAACAGTCTCACTGCCTTGCCTTCATACAGATCTATCGCCGGGTATATATACATATTACAACTCCACAAATGCCTTAAGTATCTTCATGCCGACCGCGCCGCTTTTCTCCGGATGGAACTGGCAGCCGTATACATTGCCGTTGGCGGCTGCTGCCGTAAGGTCCGCTCCGTATTCGGTGACAGCGATCACCGCGTCATCGCAGTCCGCCGCGTAGTAGGAATGGACAAAATACACATAGTCACCCTCGTTGATATACTTAAACAGCGGAGATTCCTTTTTGAATTTCAGCAGGTTCCAGCCTATGTGCGGGATCTTGTAGCCTTCCGGTATCACGTCAGAGATCGGTCTGACATTGCCGTGTATGAGGCCGAGGCCCTCATGTTCTCCGTACTCATAACCCATGTCGAACATGAGCTGCATGCCAAGGCAGATGCCCAGGATCGGCTTGCCCTGCGCGGCCTCACGTTTTACGACATCCGCCATCCCGGACTCTCTGAGTTTGCGCGCTGCGTCCTCAAAAGCGCCGACTCCCGGCAGGATGATCCTGTCGGCCTCTGCTATGACTTTCTCATCGGAAGTCACGACGGCTTCGGCGCCTATTTCTCTGAGAGAACTCTTCAGCGAGAAGAGGTTCCCTACTCCGTAATCTATAATAGCGATCATATATCCTCCTGTGTGTCAAAAGGTATCAGTCCCTGACACATTACAGCAATCCTTTTGTTGATGGTATTTCCGTCCTGAATTCCTGATCGACGGAAACTGCCTGCCTGAGCGTACGCGCGACAGACTTGAAGGTTCCCTCGATGATGTGGTGCGAATTCTTTCCTGCCAGCTGGCGGATGTGAAGTGTCATGCAGGCGTTCCTCACGAACCCCAGCCAGAACTCCTCCGTCAGTTCAGTGTCGAAGGTTCCGACTTTTTCCGTTGGGATCTCCAGTCCGTAGGCAAGATAGGGTCTTCCGGATATGTCCACCGCTGACATGATCAGGGCTTCATCCATCGGCACGATGCAGTCGCCGTAGCGTCTGATCCCTCTCTTGTCGGCGAGAGCTTTCGCAAACGCCTGTCCGAGAGCGATCCCCACATCCTCCACCGTGTGGTGATCGTCAACATAGTTGTCACCCTTCGCGGTTACTTTCAGGTCGAATCTCCCGTGTTTCGCGAAAAGCGTCAGCATGTGGTCAAGGAATCCCACACCGGTATCGATGTCGCTCGCGCCCCTGCCTTCAAGGTCAAGAGTAAGCGAGATATCTGTCTCAGCCGTTACTCTGTTGATCTCAGAAGTTCTCATATAGCACCTCCACTCAATATATCTCCGATCTCTCTGAGCAGTATGTCCATCTGCTCCCTTGATCCGATCGTTATCCTGTTGTAGTCGCTGATCTCAGGCTTGTCCCAGTGCCGGATGATGACACCCCGTTCTCTGAGTTTGCGGAAAAGCTCGCTGCCGTGGATCTCCGGGTGTCTGACGAAGATGAAATTGGCAGTCGAGTCCGTCATCTCGAATCCGAAGGATCTCAGCTTCTCAACTGTATACTCCCTGTTCTCCATGACCATCCGGCAGTGCTCACGGTTGACCTCGTCGTGCTCAAGCGCCGCAACGCCTGCCGCGATCGCGAGCCTGTCCAGATTGTACGGATTGGTCGAATATCTCAGAGCATTGAGATCCGCTATGATGGCTTTGCTGCCTATGCCGTAGCCGAGTCTCATGCCTGCCATGGATCTTGCCTTGGAGAAAGTCTGCACGACCAGAAGATTGTCATACCTGCTGACCAGCGGCACTGCCGACTCCGTACCGAAATCCACATATGCCTCATCGATCACTACCACATTGTCAGGGTTGTGCCGCAGGATGTCCTCGATCTCAGCGCGGCTCAGAGGCTTGCCTGTCGGAGCATTCGGATTGGCAATGAATATCGTACCCTCTGCATCGTAATAATCCGCAGGATCTATCGAAAAATCCTCCCTGAGCGGTATCTGTATCCCCCTGATACCCGTGATGTCCGCAAATACAGGATAGAATCCGTATGACAGCTGCGGGAAGACTGCCGGCCTTCCGCTGTCACAGTACGCCATGAAAGCAAAATACAGGGTCTCATCGGATCCGTTATTGCAGATCACCTCGTCAGGATCCACATCATATGTACGGGCGATCATTCTGCGCAGCTCTGTTGCGTCCGGGTCAGGATAGAGCTGCAGCTTTTCAGCCTCTTTCCGCACCGCCTCGACCACCTCAGGCATAGGCGGGAAAGGAGACTCGTTGGTATTGAGCTTGGTCAGAACCTGCGTCTTAGGCTGCTCGCCAGGCGTATACGGCTCAAGATCTGCGAATTTACTGCTTAAGAATCTGCTCATAGTCTGTACCCTCTGTTATTTCTCTGAACGCGCCAGTACGCTGCGCGCGTGTCCGGTCAGTCCCTCTTTGCGGGCAAAAGCGGCGATGTCTTCCGCGACATCAGCGAGCGCGTCCCGCGTGTAATATGTATACTGCATCTTTTTGATAAAATCATCCACCGACAGCGGATTGGAGAATCTCGCGGTCCCGCTCGTCGGAAGTGTATGATTCGGTCCGGCAAAATAGTCTCCGAGCGCCTCCGGGCAGTTCCTGCCGAGGAAGATCGATCCCGCATGCCGGATGCTGTCCAGCAGATCGAACGGGTCGTCAACACAGAGCTCGAGATGCTCCGGCGCTATCTCGTTTGAGATATCGATCGCCTGGCAGATATTGTCCGCGACGATGATCTTGCCGTTATTCTCTATGGAGGCTCTGGCGATCTCCTCGCGCTCGAGCCTGCTAAGCTGTTTCTCGATCGAATCCGCAACCGCGGATGCCAGATCTGCAGAATCTGTGACCAGCACGGCACTGGCGTTTTTGTCATGCTCAGCCTGCGACAGCATATCCGCCGCCACGATATCCGGATCGCTCTTTCCGTCAGATATGACCAGGATCTCGCTCGGTCCGGCGATCATGTCGATGGCTACCTTACCGTAGACCTGTCGTTTTGCCTCCGCTACGAAAGCATTGCCCGGCCCGACGATCTTATCGACCTTAGGGATCGACTCTGTACCGTATGCCAGAGCGGCAATGGCCTGAGCTCCGCCGGTCTTGAATATTCGCACGCGTCCGGTGCCCGGCGCAGTCTCCTGCGCGGCTGCCGCCGCGGCGACAATAGCAGGATTGACGCTTCCGTCCGCGTCAGGAGGAGTGACCATGATGATCTCCTTCACACCCGCGATCAGGGCAGGAATGGAATCCATGAGAACTGTCGATGGATAAGCCGCGGTCCCGCCCGGAACATAAAGTCCGGCGCGCTCGAGCGGAACGACCTTCTGTCCCATGATCACGCCCGGCGTATCATTGATGATGAAACTGTTCCTTATCTGCCTTGAGTGGAACTTCACGATGTTCGATGCCGCTTTGCGGAGGATATCTGTGAAGCCCGGATCGGTCTCCCCGAGTTTCCGCAGGGCATCTTCCTTCTCTTCTTCCGTCAGTTCCGGCGTAAAACCATTCGGATCTATGCCGTCAAACTTCGCGGCATAGCGGATGACCGCCTCATCTCCGTTTGCTTTAACATCTTCTATTATTCCGCTGACGATGTCTGATACGTCAGATGTTGGCTCGGATCTTGCGAACACCTCTTCCGCTGTGACATCAGCAAATTTCATGATCTTTATCATAACTTTCTCCTGTGCGGGGGGCTGTCCGTATTACAGCTTGCCCAGCAGTTCGTTGATCGCCGCGCTCTTGAAATTATAGCCTGACTTGTTGGCTATGAGTCTGGCGCTTATATCCATGATCTCCTCGTATACTTCCAGATTGTTCTCTCTGAGGGTGGTACCTGTCTCGACCAGATCCACGATCACATCAGAAAGTCCCAGGATCGGCGCGATCTCAATGGATCCGTTGAGTCTGATTATATCAATATCCCGTCCGACTGACGAGTAATAATCCTGTGCTATGCGGACGAACTTAGTCGCGACCCTGAGAGGGTACTCGGAATCATCCTGAAAGCCTTTCGGCGCGGCCACTACCATCCTGCACTTGCCTATACCGAGATCTCTGAGTTCATATACATTCGGCGCGTATTCCAGCAGGATATCTTTGCCGGCAACACCGATATCCGCCGCGCCGCGCTCGACATAGATCGGAACATCAGAAGGTTTTACCCAGAAATACCGGATGCCCGCTTCCTTGTTCTCGAACACCAGCTTGCGGCCTTCGAATATGTCCCTGCAGCCGTATCCGGCAGCCTCGAACATCTTATATACCTTTTCTCCCAGCCTTCCCTTGGGAAGGGCTACATTGATCATTGTTCCCATGATTCTACTTTTCCGTATCCGTTTTACTGATCTTCGTCATCAGAAGAGTAATTTCCGAAGAAAGATTCTATCGCCTGGTCTCCCGCGTTTCTGCCGAGCATCGCCAGTGTATCGAGATAGACCGCGAACCCTATCGCGCGGGATTTCTTCTTCATCCTGTGCATCAGCCTGTCATATCTTCCGCCGACCAGAACGCATTCAGGGATCCCGTCTATATAACCCTCAAAAGCCATGCCGTTGTAGTAGTTGACATCGCCTATGATGGAGAAATCCACGATCAGCTTTCTGTCCGCTCCTGTGCTGTTTCCCGGATAGAGCCCGTCCAGCACTTCCCGGAACTCGTCGACTTCTTCCTCGGCTTCCGTTCCTCTGCAGATCTCTTCGAGCAGCGGCATCACTTCGTCAGGTGTTCCGTACAGCCTCATCAGGTCAAGCAGAGGACTGTATTTGTCTTCCGGTATCTCATTCTCAGCGCAGAGCCGCTCTATCCCGTGCAGGTTCTTGCCGCCTGCCAACCTCAGGAGATCGCTCTTGACAGACTTGCTGTCAGTCATACCGTCTATGATCATCGTCAGGATATCTGTATCCGATATCCTCAGAAGATAATCATTGTCCTCCGCTACGAGAGCCAGGCTCTTTTCTGCCAGATCTATGACCTCCGCGGCGCATGCGTTGCCCGCGTCACCGATGCACTCCAGCCCCATCTGCATGATCTCTCTGAAGCTGTTCGTCCTCTCCGAAACTCTGTAGACATTCTCATCATAGAACAGCCTCGCAACTTCGTCCGGTCTGTCATCCATATTCCTGACGATCGACAGCGTTACGTCAGGCTTGAGCGCCTTGAGCTTGCCGTTAGTGTCAGTGAAGGTTATGACCCTGTCAGAGAGGAGAAAATCCTTGTTCCGGCTGTACAGGTCATAGTCCTCGAATTTCCTCATTCTGTAGGATGTATATCCCGCTCTGCTGTATAAGGTCCTGAGCGCGAAGATCCTGCGCTCGGTCCGTGTCAGTACGTTCTCATCGAATTGCATAAAGATACCTCTTGTATCACTTTGTATTTGCTTTGTCACTTTATCACGCTAAATTGCTAAAGTCAACATATCCCTTGTATTTATTGCGGTTCAAGCTTTGCGGGGCAAGATCAGATCTTGTTTTTTCTTCTCATGCTGCGCTCGTATGCCAGTACCTGTTTGAGGGAAGTCTCCTTGTCCACTCCCGCCAGCCGGAGCTTGTGCGCGTATTCGAGGAGCTCGGAGAAATACACTCCCGGCTCCAGCCCCGCTTCTATGAGATCCCGGCCCATCACATAAGGCTCCCCTATCGTTTCCTGATATTTTCTGAGCCTTTCGAGAAGGAAATCCGTATCTCCGGTAAATTTTTCCGTCCCCGAAACAACCGGATGATCCGCCTGCGCGAACCAGATAAGGTCCTCCGGCGCAATGGCCGCGTCAAACATTTTGTTGGTGGATTTCAGAGATGACCTTGAGTATGCCGCAACATTCGGCCTCATATGAAGCGGAACCATATTCATCACATAGCTGATGATGGCCCTTTCGTTCGTCAGACGCCGCAGAAACGTCTCCACGACAGGCAGGCCTTTCTTCTCATGTTCATATGCATGGATCCTGCCCTTGATGAACTCAGTCGTCACGATCTTGCCGAGATCATGGGTCAGCGCCAGAAGCATGAAAGCATACGGATAGGTGACCCTGCTTCGGAAAGAAGCTGCGCGGTCGAGGACCTCCATCGTATGCACCCAGACATCTCCTTCCGGATGATAGACCGGATCCTGCTCGAGCCCGATGAGCTGCTCAAGTTCCGGGAACCACACGTCCAGCTGATCCATTTCCCGCAGGGACTCGAAGAAGACGGATGGCCTGTCTGACTTGAGGAGAGCTTTTCTCATCTCTTCCTCGACCCGCTCTCTTGACAGTGAGCTCAGATCTATGCTGCGGCACAGCTCTATGGTCTCCTCCGCTATGGTGAAATCAAATCTCGCCGCAAACTGTGCCGCGCGGAGCACCCTCAGAGGATCTTCTGTGAAAGTCTGAGGGTCTATATGTCTTATCACCCCCGCTTTCAGATCTTCAAGTCCGCCGAAATGATCCACGATCTCCCCTGTAAGCACATCCTCCATGAGAGCATTGATCGTAAAATCCCGTCTTCGCGCTGCTTCATAAGTCCCGATAAAAGGATCGACATCAACTTCGAAGTCTCTGTGGCCCGCGCCGGACTTGCGCTCCCGCCTCGGCATCGCGATATCTATCTCTTCGCCGCGGAGTGAATATATGCCGAAGCTCTGTCCGAATGACAGAGGATCTCCGATCCCGGAAAGAATGCCTGTCAGTCGCTCCGGCGTGATGCCGTGGACCTCAATATCGATGTCCTTGTTATCGATCCCGAGCATTCTGTCGCGCACAAAACCGCCGACGTAGAAAGTTCTTCCGCCGGCATCCTTAACCTTTTCTGCTATTTTCTCTGCAATGTTGTTCATCATATGTACTTCTCTATTACTACCCAGAGACGGCCCTTCTTGGACTCACCGCCGATACCGCGGAGCACAGCCTTGCCTCTGCCCCGCATCACGATCACCGCTCCCTCTTCCAGTTTTGCGTCCGGTTTAAGGCACTCTATGTGATCTACGCTGACGATGCCGCTGCGGATGGCCTCTGATGCCCTGGTCCGCGGCAGCCTGAAAGCGGAAGACGTGACCGCGTCCAGCCTGATGGAAGGGACTGTATCCCTGATTATTTCCGTTCTCGCTTCCGGCACGATCAGTTCGTTCACAGGAACGATCCCGGTGCTGATCTGTGTCCTTCCCGCCTGCGTATACTCCGCAAGCAGAAAGTCCGCTATCTCCGGTACTATTATAACATCTGCCCCGTCTTCTCTCACCAGTATATCTCCGGTAACGCTCCGGTCTATACCAAGACCAAGCAATGAACCGAGATAATCTCTGTGAGTAAGCTCGCGGGATCTCGCCGGCTTACTGACCCTGAGTACCGTCAGAAGGCCGTCAGAAGCCTCCTCTTCGGTCATGGGTATGTCAGACGGAACACAGACCAGCATACGCCGCTCCGCATCCTCATAGCCTCCATACAGAAAAGTTCTGACATCAGCAGAGTGCCTCATGATCTTCCCGGCGAGAGCTTGCTCATGAGAATCAAGCAGTCCCGTCGCGGTCACATAATAACCGTCCCGGCACTGCCTGATTTTGTCTTCCATTCTGGATATGATGATCTCATCGTGTGTCATCAGTTTTTATCTCTTGTCGATGAGCTTTGTCACAATAAACGCTACGGCAAGACCAATGATCGCTGCCAGCAGACTTTTGCTCATAGCTTCCTCCTTTTTATGCTTTATCAGAACCACGGGTATAATGTATAATTATATATTATATCCGCAATAAATAAAGCGCATTTTACTTATTGCTATAAATAGGATATATTTAATAAGGGTTTCATTTATAGTATTTTTTAATCCTGCCGTATATTATCCTGCAGATATTTTATCAGAAATCTCGGCAGCGGACCAAGTTCCTTCATCGAATTGATCCCGATACCGAGCGTACGGCAGGTCTTAGGCTTTATCACCCTGTATTCATAATTGCCCGGGAAGCTTGCAGCGATAAGCCGCGGCAGTATGGCGATGCCGACACCGCGCTGCACCATGGAGAGCACGGCAAAATCGTCCTTGAAAGTGTATTTTACCTTAGGTTCGAAGCCCGCCTGCTCAAAAACACGGCGTACATCCCGGTCATACGTTTCATCCGTCATCAATAACATATGGTCTCTCAGCTTCTCCACAGGCACACAATCATAGCTGCTGAGATCATATGCTGATGAATAAACCACCACGATAGGGTCATCCATTATCGGAATAAACTCTATATTCGCTTTCTCAGGTCTGCTCATCAGAGCCAGATCTATTTTTCTTTCTTTCAGATCCCGGATCATATCATCCTGGCCGCATTCTTCGACTTTGAATTCGACCTCAGGATAATGCTCTTTGAAATACTCTATCACCTGGGGCAGCCAGTGTATAGATGTGCTCGTATACGATCCTACCTTGATCGTTCCTCTGAACAGTCCCCGTATCTCAGCGATCTCCTGCGACAGCTTTTCCTCATCATTGATCAGACGGCGCATCGTCGGCATCAGAGCTTTGGCTGCTTCCGTCGGCTCCACCCCTCTGTTGGTTTTGATCAGAAGCGGAAACCCGACCTCGTCTTCCAGAGATCTCATCATCTGAGTAAGACCCGGTTGAGAATATCCCAGAATGCTTCCCGCTCTGGTAAGGCTGCCGCTTTCAAGTGCTGTCAGCAGGATCCTTATCTTATGCGTATTCATTTTTGTCCCCTCTCCACAGGCAGTACTTTTTAGCACACTAATTATTGAAAGTATAGCATAAACTGACCGGAAATAGGTTTTTTTCGTTAACGAGGTTACTTATATTTGTTTATAATATGGCCCCGTGATATTATGGATGATAATTATGACGGAGGTAACTGAAATGTCCCGTGAATCCCGGATAAACAGAATGACAGACATAATGGCAGCCTTCATCGGCTATACCGGAAAACATCTTCCGGATGATATCCTTGCAAAGCTGGAAGAATTGCGGGCGGGCGAAGATGACCCTCTCGCTCTGCAGCTGTATGATCTGATGTTTGAGAATCTTCGTCTGGCAGCGGAGCTTGACCGGCCTTCCTGCCAGGATACGGGTGTGCTGCAGTTCTGGATCAGGTGTGGGGACAGCTTCCCGCTGATGGGTCAGCTCGAATCCCTGCTCACCAATGCAGTTCTCAAAGCTACGAAAGATGCCCCGCTGAGACTCAATGTAGTTGAGACTTTCAGTGAATACAATACAGGAACCAACACCGGCACAGAAGCGCCGACGATATGGTGGGATATCATACCGGAATGGGACGGATGCGAGATCTACACCTATATGGCCGGAGGCGGATGCTCACTTCCGGGGCAGGCCATGGTCCTGATGCCGGGACAAGGCTATCCGGAGGCGGTAAGGTTCGTGATGGACCGCATGACTTCATACGGCCTAAACGCATGCCCTCCTCTTCTGGTCGGAGTCGGGATCGGAACATCTGTCGAGACAGCTGCTCTGAACGCCAAAAAAGCCCTCATGCGCCCTGCCGGTTCGCATAATGAAAACAGCCGGGCCGCGGAGATGGAGCGTATGCTTGAAGACGGCATCAATGCCATTGGCATCGGCCCGCAGGGCATGGGAGGAAAATACTCCGTAATGGGCGTCAATATCGTCAACACGGCCCGCCACCCGGCGACCCTCGGAGTAGCAGTGACAGTCGGATGCTGGAGCCACCGCAGAGGGTGCATAGAATTTGACAGGGATCTGAATTTCCGCACCCGTACACATTCAGGTTTTGCCTTTGAATAGGCAGGCGCAGCCGAGAGAGGAATTCCTATGACTGAGATCAGAAATAACAGAAAAGTACTCATCACGCCGGTCTCCGCGGAAGATATCGCGGAACTGCGCACCGGTGATGTCATATATCTTGACGGAGAGCTGTTCACCGGACGCGACTCCGTTCACGGCCGTGTCGTTGACGAAGGACTGGAGCTTCCGGTCGATATCAGGGACAAAGCCATTCTGCACGCCGGGCCTATCGTCAGAGCTCTTGAGGACGGCGGCCATGAAATGGTTTCCGTCGGTCCGACCACATCCATGCGTATGGAGCGGTTCGAATATGAATTCGTCCGCGAAACCGGCGTTCGCATTATCATCGGCAAAGGCGGCATGGGAGAAAAGACAGCCGCGGGATGCCGTGAGTTCGGCGCGGTCCACTGTGTCTTCCCCGCGGGCAATGCTGTTGTAGCGGCCTGCTGCGTAGAAGAGGTCACCGGGGTCGAATGGGCGGATCTCGGCATGCCGGAAGCGATCTGGTGCTGCCGCGTCAGAGAATTCGGCCCGCTGATCGTCACCATCGACACGCATGGCAGCAATTACTTTGAAGAGAAGAAAGTCGGATACAACAGAATAAAAGAAGAACAGATCGAAGAGATCAGCAAGCATGTGCACTTCATGAAATAGCGATGTGTACACAGCAGAAAACGCGTAAAAGGCATCAGTCTATGCATACGCATAAGCTGATGCCTCTTTTATCGTTTCTTCAGATGTACGCCGCCTCTGAAGGCAGCATCTCCGTCTCAGAATCTCAGCGATAGACAGCTGAGCCCGCCGTCTATCTTACGGAATTCCGATGTATCTACTGTGATGACCGGGTAGCCGGCTTCCTCGACAGCCTTCTGAACTGCAGGATATCCCTCCGGCACGATGACAGTCCCGTTCATCCAGATGCAGTTCGCGCCATAGGCTTCTTCCTCAGGCACGATCATCTTCTCGTATCCGGCAAAGACCGGCTTATCGATGAACTCACCCGATACCAGCATCTTGTTGTTCTCAAGGTAATTGACCCCCGTCTTGAGATGGAGGACTTCTGTCAGCGGCACCGCGACCACCTCATAGCCATAGGAGCCGAAGAAGTCCGCGAACTGTCTGATTCCTTCTTCATTGGTCCTCGCGCTGAGTCCGATATAAAAAATATTGCCGCACTTCATCACATCGCCGCCCTCGAGTGTTCCCGGGGCCTTGATGTAACCGATCTGATCATCGGAATAAAACTTTTTGACCGCTTCCACGATGCCCGCCGTCTCACCGTTCCTCGAATCAGCTCCCGGATTGGTGATGATCGCGCATTTTTCGGCCACTACGGCAACATCCTCAACAAAGCATGAATCCGGGTACTCTTCCATAGCCGGGAGGACCAGAACATCCACGCCGCATGCCTTGAGCGCTTCGATGTATTTCGCGTGCTGCTCGAGAGCCTTTTCATATATCGGCTGGCCGAGTTCCGGTGCAGAAGTGATACCGTCACAGATCTTAGAGCAAGGTGTCCTTACTATTGTATGCTTAAACATTATTGTTTTATCTCCTTTTCAGCTTATTACAGCACCTTCGACAGGAAATCCTGCAGGCGCGGGTTCTGAGGGTCGCCGAAGAACGCTTCCGGTTCATTCTCCTCTGCTATGACGCCCTCATCCATGAAGAGCACGCGTGTGCCTACTTCCCTGGCGAATCCCATCTCATGGGTAACGATCGCCATCGTCATTCCGTCATCCGCGAGTTCTTTGATGAGCTCGAGCACCTCTCCTACCATCTCAGGGTCGAGCGCGCTGGTAGGCTCGTCGAAGAGCATCACATCCGGTCCCATAGCGAGCGCGCGCACTATGGCGACACGCTGTTTCTGCCCGCCGGAAAGAGTTGACGGATAGACATCCGCTTTGTCCGCGAGACCGATCCTGGTCAGCAGCTTCATCGCTGTCTCTTTCGCTTCTTCATCACTCATCAGTTTGTGATATTTCGGCGCGAGCGTCATGTTCTCGAGTATGGTCTTGTGCGGGAACAGATTGAACTGCTGGAACACCATGCCCATCTTGCAGCGGACCTTGTCTAGATCTGTCTTCAGGTCTGTCAGATCCGTCCCTTCGAAAATGATCTGGCCGGAAGTCGGTACTTCGAGCATGTTCATGCATCTCAGCAGCGTACTTTTACCGGACCCGGACGGGCCGATGATAACGACTCTCTCCCCTTTGTCGATATGCAGGCTGATGTCTTTGAGGACCTTGAGGTCGCCGAAGTCTTTGTACAGATTCTTAATGTCTATCACTTTGTGCCAGCCTCCTTTCCAGTCTGCCTACAGCCTTGGAGAGACCATAGACCAGGATGAAGTACACTATCGCTACCGAGATCAGTGTAAAGTACGGTGACATGGTCCTGCTTCTGACGAGGTCGCCCGCTCTGGTCAGATCCACCACGCTGACAAGTCCGCAGATGGATGTCTCTTTGAGCACGGCGATGGCTTCGTTGCACAGCGCAGGCAAAATATTCTTGACCGCCTGCGGCAGAACGATCAGTCTCAGCGTTCCGATCTGGCTGAGTCCGAGTGAACGGCCGGCCTCTGTCTGGCCGTAGTCTACGGAAGCGATGCCGCCCCTGATGACCTCAGATACATAGGCTCCGGAGTTGACACCGAATGCTATACAGCAGACGATGACCTTGTTGGGAAATCCTCCCATGATGATGAATGTCATGATCATCAGCTGGATCGCAAGCGGCGTTCCTCTCATGACAGCGACATAAGCCGTGCAGAGCTTGTCCAGTGCGATCAGACATTTTGCGCCGAATGTCGCCTGATGCTTATCTCTAGCGTTCTCTGCAAGAGAATGCACCAGAGACACGAGGACGCCAATGATAACTCCTATGATGGCTGCCGTGATCGTGATGATAAGGGTGTTCTTGAATCCCTCAAGGAATACCTTGTAACGGTTGTCCCTTATGAATGTCTTGATGAATCCTTCTTTAAAAGTCTCAAACAATTTGTTACCTCTTGATCAACAGTTCTTCTATATACCCGCATAGGCTGCAGCCCGTGGCCGCAGCCTATGCTCTGTGCTGTTAATTTTATGATATTCCGCAGTTCCTACAGCTTGGAAGCTTCCTCGCTGTGCTGGATGATCCATTTATCGATCGTTCCGTCTTCGATGATCGGCTTGAGGATCTCATTGATCTTGTTCACGAATTCCTCATCGCCTTTGTTCATTGCCGCGCCGATCTGCTCTGTCTCAGGATTCTTGGATGCATCCTTGTAAGCTACAGGGAAGCACTTGAACGCGTCGCCGTTGGCCGCAACGATGTTCTCCGCGAGTACGGAATCGCATACGATCGCTTTGAGTTCTCCTGCCTTCATAGCGAGAGCTGCGTCAGGAAGAGCTTTGTACTGCTTGTTCTCAGCGCCGGTTCCCGCGAGTACGCCGCCGCTGATCTCATCTGTTACGAGGAAGTCACCTGTGGTTCCGAGGTGAGTTCCGATGCCCGCGCCTGCCAGATCGTCCATTGTTGTTGCGGTATCATCTGCCATAACGACCATGTACTGGAGTACTGTTGTATACGGATCGCTGAAATCCATCTGCTCCTGACGTTCCGGTGTGATCGTGATGCACGCGAGAGCGATGTCTGCCTCATCATTGGCAAGATATGTGGAGATCGAGTCAAAACTCATATTAGTTACTTCCAGCTCAACTCCGAGCTGATCTGCGATGTACTTGCCGATCTCATAGTCTACGCCTGTGACCTCTCCGTCTGCTCCGATATATTCGAACGGAGCCCACGCAGCGTCAGTGCACATTACGATCTTGCCCTTCTCCTGGATCTCTGCGAGCTTGCCGCCGCCCTCTGAATCAGAGCCGCTGTCGCCGCTTCCGCTTCCGCCGCCGCAGGCTGCGAGAGCGATCACCATGATTGCCGAAAGCATTACGATCAGCATCTTCTTGATTGCATTAGTTTTCATCTTTTCCCTCCTTAAAATTCCCTATATTATACCTTTTCGGATCATTAGCTGTTTTCCTGTCATATGTCACAGGGCGCACTCCCCGATGACTTTTCTTATGTAATCGATCTGTGTTCTTACGGATGCCGGACTGGTGCCGCCGGCGGAGTTCCTCCTTTCAACACAGGTCTTGAGCTGCAGTCTCTGATGGACATCTGATTCTATCAGGTCTGAGAACTGTTTGTACTCTTCGAGCGGAAGATCTTCGAGTATCACGTCCTTAGCCAGACAGTAGGATACGACTTTTCCGGATATGTTATACGCGTCTCTGAACGGCATGCCCTTGACTACGAGGTAGTCTGCGAGGTCTGTCGCATTGACGTATCCCTTCTTCGCTGACTCGAACATATTCTCCGCGTTGACCTGCATGACATCGACCATTTCGATGAAGGCCTCGATGCAGAGCTTGACTGTCTCGACTGAGTCGAAGAGCGGCTCCTTGTCTTCCTGGATGTCCTTGTTGTAGGCAAGCGGCAGGCCTTTGAGAACGGTGAGGATCGACATCAGATTGCCGAACACCCTGCCCGTTTTGCCTCTGCAGAGCTCCGCGACATCAGGATTCTTCTTCTGTGGCATGATCGAGGATCCCGTAGTGTACTCGTCAGGGAGCTGGATGAATCCGAACTCCGATGTCGTCCACATGATGATCTCCTCCGAAAGTCTTGAGGTATGCATCATTATGATGGAGAGTGCTGACATCAGTTCGACAAAATGATCTCTGTCAGATACCGCGTCCATACTGTTCATCGCGATACCCGTGAACCCCAGGAGCCCTGCCTCATACTCTCTGTCGATGTCGAATGTCGTTCCGGCAAGAGCGCAGGCTCCGATCGGCGACCTCTCGAGCATCCTCTTCTTGCAGTCCTCCAGCCTCGACTTGTCCCTCTCGAACATCATGGCGTATGCCATGAGATGCTGCGCGAAGGACACCGGCTGCGCGTGCTGCATGTGAGTGTATCCCGGCATGATCACATCGATGTTGGCCTCGGCTTTGTCGCACAGGACTTTCATCAGTTCGCACAGAAGATAGGCTATGCTGTCTGTTTCCTCTATGCAGTACATTTTGGTGTCCAGCGCCACCTGATCGTTACGGCTCCTTGCCGTGTGAAGCTTCTTGCCTACATCTCCGATGCGACGCGTGAGTACCGTCTCGACGAACATGTGGATGTCTTCTGCTGTCGGATCGATCGGCAGCTCGCCGGACTCGATGTCTGCAGCGATCCCGTCCAGACCCTCAATGATCTGAGCCGCCTCGTTTTCCGGGATGATGCCCTGCTTGGCCATCATCATCGCGTGAGCCTTGCTGCCCGCAATGTCCCTCTTGTAGAGTCTCCTGTCTACCGCTATTGAAGAATTGATCTCATCTACCAGATCTGCTGTAGTTCCTACAGTCCTGCCTGCCCAAAGTTTATCCATTTTGTATGTTGTTTCACGCTGTTCTTACGATAGCGGTTTCCTTTCATATATTGTTTATTTGCCCATCTTCTTGGCGAGCGCCGCCTGCACGGATGTAGGCAGTCCCCAGATATTGATGAACCCTTCTGCCTGAGAGTGATCGTAATCAGACTCTCCGAAGGATACCAGATCCTCGTCATAGAGTGAGTACGGTGAAGTCGTTCCAGCAGGGATGATGTTGCCCTTGTAGAGTTTGAGCTTGACCTCTCCTGTCACGTTCTTGTTGGACTCATTGGCAAAAGCTGTGAGAGCTTCCTGCAGCGGTGAGTACCACTTGCCGTTATAGATCATATCCGCATAGTCTACCGCGAGTTTCTGCTTGAGGTGCTGTGTCTCCTTGTCTACTGTGAGCATCTCGAGCTGCTCGTGGGCAAAATACAGGATCGTTCCGCCCGGAGTCTCGTATACGCCGCGGTCCTTCATGCCGATCAGTCTGTTCTCGACGATGTCGATGATGCCTATGCCGTTGGCCCCGCCAAGTACGTTGAGCTTCTCGATGATCTTGCTCGCCTTCATGGTCTCGCCGTCGATCGATACCGGAGCTCCGGCTTCGAATCCGATCGTCACATATGTCGGCTCATCCGGCGCTTTCATCGGCGAAACTCCCATCTCGAGGAAGCCTTCTTTTTCATACTGAGGCTCGTTGGACGGATCCTCAAGGTCGAGACCTTCGTGGCTGAGGTGCCAGAGATTCTTGTCCTTGGAGTAGTTGGTCTCTCTTGAGATCTTAAGAGGAACGTTATGCGCCTCCGCGTAATCGATCTCATCATCTCTTGATCTGAGGTCCCACTCTCTCCATGGTGCTATGATCTTGATTCCCGGAGCCCATCTCTTGATCGCGAGTTCGAATCTTACCTGATCATTGCCCTTTCCTGTAGCTCCGTGGCAGACCGCATCAGCTCCCTCAGCGAGAGCGATCTCTGCAAGCTTCTTTCCTATGATAGGACGGGCGAATGCTGTTCCGAGCAGGTACTTCTCATACTTTGCTCCCATCTTGAGTGAAGGGATGATGACATCTTCCACCATCTCATCCACCAGGTCAGCTACGATGAGTTTGCTGGCGCCTGTCTTCAGCGCTTTCTCTTCCAGACCTTCAAGTTCATCAGCCTGGCCGACATTTCCTGCTACCGCAATGATCTCCGGATCATTGTAATTTTCCTTGAGCCAAGGGATGATTACCGAAGTATCAAGCCCCCCTGAATATGCCAGAACTATTTTCTTGATATCCTTCTTTTCCATTTTCTTTTCCTCGCGTTTGTTTTGATTTGTATTTTTGATTATTTATAATGGCTAAATTATATTTATGCATACATTTCCTGTCAACCCCGCTTTTGGCCAATTCTTGTATTTTCTTGAGTTCTACGGCTGTTTTCTTGTTTTTTTACAGATACTTGTTATTTTCAAAAATGTATATTTATGCAAGCTATATACATGGCCATCTTTTTTCTGTTATTCAGGTCCCGGGCGAAAGCAGCATCCCTCCAAGGGCGCTGTAAAATCAGGCAAAGAAAAAGCTCCGGGGATCTCCCGGAGCGGGGATTCTGCTGGTTCCTAGTCGACCTTGGTCTTGCGCCAGGTCTTTCTGAATGCTTCGATCTGTTTCTTGTCGGTGCCTCTCTTCTTCAGCTCATTCATATACATATCCTCGGTCATTCCGATCTTCTTGTAGTATCTGATGATCTCCTTCTGCTTGTACTGGAGATAGAAATACGCGCTTCCTACCAGAATAAGTCCGAGGACCATGCCGATGATCAGACCCTTCCACTTGAAGAAGACCGCAAGGACGATCGTAAGGATCAGCCACGCAACTCCGCCGCCGATCAGGATGTATCTGAGTTTCTTCTGATCTACAGTCTTAGGAGCCTTGATGCCCTCGGCTTTCAGTTTCTGCTTGTACATATTCTTCTGATATCCGCCTGACGGACGGTTGTAGTTCATGTTGCCAGGCATTCTTGAATTTCTGTTCTTGCTCATTCTCTATTCCTTTCACGGCCTTAGTCTGCGGCCGGTCTCTGTATTTTCCGCTCAATCTTACCACATTTCCGCGATATATACACGCATTATATGATAATATTGATGCGTATTTCAAATACAGTCCCGATCGAACGGTATTAACAGGAGCAGCAATGACTGAGAAACGAAGCCTCCCGCTCCTGGCAGACCTGTACTTAACGTTTGCCAGAGTCGGGGTCATGATGTTCGGAGGCGGCTACGCCATGCTTCCGATCCTGCAGAGAGAAATAGTAGAAAAAAAGGGCTGGGCTACGGAAGACCAGCTCGCGGATTACTATGCCGTCGGTCAGTGTACGCCGGGCGTCATCGCCGTCAACACAGCAACTTTTGTAGGCTCTTACAACGCCGGGATCGCCGGAGGTGTTTTCGCGACTCTTGGCGTGGTTTCCGGCCCGCTTCTTATCATACTTATTATAGCCGCGTTCCTGAGTGGATATATGGATCTGCCGGTGATCGCTCACGCTTTCAGCGGCGTCCGCGCATGCGTTACCGCCTTGATACTGTCAAGCGTGATCAAGCTGCTTAAAGGAGCCGTCAAAGACTGGCCCGCCCGCGTCATCTACCTGACAGTTCTCGGCCTTGCCGCTGCGGGAACGTTCCTTGCAGCACCGGCAGCACTCGGTTCGGTCTGGAATGTCATCACTTCCCCGGTCTTCCTTGTCATAGCGGCAGGTATTCTGGGACTTGTGATACGCGTCGCGAAAGGAGGGCTCAGGAAATGATCTATCTCAGGCTCTTCTTCGAATTCTGCAAAGTCGGACTCTTTTCCGTCGGCGGAGGTCTTGCGACCATACCGTTCCTGACAGATATGGGTCACCGCACCGGATGGTTCACTCCCGGGCAGCTTGCGGATATGATCGCGATCTCAGAGTCGACGCCGGGACCTCTCGGTGTGAATATGGCTACCTACGCCGGCTTTACTGCCACCGGCATTCCGGGCGGTATACTGGCGACACTCGGTCTGATCTTTCCGTCGATCATTATCGTTCTTATCATCTCGGGTTTCCTGCAGAAATTCCGCCAGTCACCTGTTGTTGACGCGGTATTCTACGGACTCAGAGCTGCTTCGGTCGCTCTCATCACTTCCGCCCTGCTGCAGGTTGCCAGGATAGCTCTCATGTTCCATACCCAGCCGGATGGGACCGTGCTTACTTTCTACTGGCCTGCCATCATACTTGCCGCCGCTGTTTTCGTCTGCATCCGGTATACACCTCTTAAGAAAGTCCATCCGATCGCTTTCATAGCGGCTTCAGCCGTCATAGGGATCGTGCTCGGAATGTAAGTCCGGGCACCCTTTTCTGATGCCTCTTCATACCGCTCTCTTTTTCCATCTGCCCGAAAAATAGAAGACTATGCCGATCCAGAACGGGGTGAATCCCGCGAGAGCGTCTCCCAGCCAGAACCCGTAATGCTTCATGCCGAGCGCCAGTCCGAACAGGAGCGCCAGGCCTATCCTCAGAATGATCCCGTCAAGTATCGCAGTCGCGAAATTCACTTTATAGTTGCCGCTGCCGTTGATCAGCGCGTTCATGCCCGACCTTGCCGCGCTGCTGTAGAACATCAGGACCGCGATCGGGACATACCTGATGCCGATGCTGATGACATCCGGCTCACTGGTGAAAAGACCGATGATCTGTGCCGGGAAGAGGATCATGAGCGCAGACAGTACGGTATCGATCGAAACAGTGATCGCGAATATCGACTTCATTACCATACCGACGCGTTCATAACGCCCTGCTCCGATGTTCTGGCCGACCATAGACGAGCCGGCAGTATTGAAAGCATTGGAGAGCAGATTGGTGATGCTTCCTATCTTGTGCGCGATCCCCGAAAACGCGGATACCGCAACACCATAAGAATTGACGAACGCGTTGACGAAAAGCTTGGAAAACATTACCGACGCGAATTTGATCGCCATCGGCAGGCCGAGCTTTACCAGAGCGGAAAGCATCCCTCTGTCTATGCCGGTCATCTCATCCCTCGTCAGCGTCAGCTCATATCTGCTCCTGTATCTGAAGAGATAGATGCCGCAGGAGATGAATGAAAGCGCCTGGCTCACCACAGTCGCAAGAGCCGCTCCCATGCTGCCCATCCCCATGAAGAGCACGAATACGATGTCCAGAATGACGTTCAGGACGGCTGCGATCCCTATGAAAATAAAAGGCCGGATCGAGTCACCCATGCCCCGCAGGACGGCACTCATGATATTGTATCCGTATATGAATACCAGCCCGGCGATACAGACTGTCGAGTACCGCATCGCTTCGGTGAACGCCTCGGGCGGAGTATTCATGACCTCAAGGATCTGCCGCCTGAGAGCCATGCATATGATGCTTATAGTGACAGCACATCCCATCAGGAAGCAGAACATCGTCCCGATGAACCTGCTGATCTTATCTTTCTGTCCGGACCCCAGATACTGGGATATGATCACCTGCCCCGCGCTCGAAAACCCCATGGCAATAAAAGTCAGGAAGCCCGTGACATCACCTCCGACGGATACCGCGGACAGACCGACTTTGCCGAGTTTCTGTCCCACTATGATCATGTCCACCATGTTGTAGACGATCTGCAGCAGGCTGGACAAAAATAGAGGCGTCGCAAAGCTGACAAGCTGCTTCGGGACGCTCCCCGTTGTAAAGTCCTTGATATTCGTTTTTCCGGAGTTCTCTTTCTTCATTTCCGGACTTTTCTGTATTTTCTGTCAATCAGCCGCGCATCAGTTCTTCGACCTGTTCGCGTTTCTCATAGAGCACGCAGCCGCCCGTATGCTCCCCCGCAAGCAGATCACCGCTCCGCAGAGCGGTGAAAAGTCTTGACTGCAGCGCTTCTCTCAGAGAGGTGTCTCTCACATTGATATCCGAATACGGAGAGAACGGGCACGGTTCGGCGCCGCCATGCGAGTTGATATGGAAGAATCCTCTCCCCGCAGCAAGGCATCCGCCCGAGCTCTTCTCATCACCCGGGAAAGATATATACATCATATCCTGTCTGTCTCTGCGGAGACGGTCGATCCTGTCCATCATGAACTCACGGTCCTCTTCATCAGGCGCCAGATCTGCCGCCTCATCCGTAACCGGAACGAATTCAATGTAGAAGACGGCTTTGCAGCCGCGCTGCCCCATCAGATCGAGAAACTCATCTGAGAAAACTTCGTTTATGTTTTCTTTGGTGACAGTCACCGATACTCCGTAAATGAGTCCCCTCTCGTGCAGCTCATCCATCTTGGACACGGTCAGGTCATACACGCCTTCTCCTCTGCGCGAATCCGTCTCCTCGCGGCCGCCCTCGATGCTGATGACCGGGACCAGATTGCGGCATCTGTCAAGGAGTTCCATATACTTGTCTCCCATGTTAGTACCGTTGGTGAATATAGGGAAGAGGATGTTCTTCATTCCGCCGGCTGCTTCGATGACATCCCACCGCAGCGTAGGTTCCCCTCCCGCGAGCAGGATAAAACTGACGCCGAGTTCCTCAGCCTCTCTGAATATCCTCAGCCACTCCTCTTCCGTGAGCTGGCGCACGGGCTCACAGTCGACCGTCGCGTTGTTCGCCCGCGAGTAGCAGCCTGCACAATGCAGATTGCAGCTGGAAGTGATACTCGCTATAAGATAGGAAGGCACATGGAGACCTTCTTTCTCTTCCTTCGTCCTTTTCGCGGTCGCGGCAGCAGCCGCCAGAGCGAATTTTGTCAGAAAAGCGCTCTCCCGCGGATCCTTCAGCGTCGCTCTCAGCGCGTCCTTCACCACCTGCTCCACACCGTCTGACAGGTATTGCTGTATATCAAATCTCTCGTCCATTATTTTCTCGCGTTCTTTATTTCTTCAGTACCACTCTTCCGGCCCTGCCGCCGGTATATTCGCCGTTCTCCATGACAGGCTGTCCGTTGACATAGACATGCACGATGCCCTCCGGCCTGAAGTCAGGTTTCTCTTCGTTGACCTTCATGTTGTCAAGATCGATAACCGTGATATCTGCCTTGTATCCCGGCTTCAGATATCCCCTCTCAGGGATCTTGTATCTGTCAGCTGTCTGGCCGGTCATCTTCCTGACGACCTTCCGGATCGGGATGTTGTTCTTCTTCGCCAGCAGGAAGAACTGCGGGAAGGTCTGGAACGCCGCTATGTTCTGCAGGCCTTTTTCCTCGACCCACGCGTCTGTCATGAATACCGACAGCTCGTCATTCATCAGGCGACGTACGATCTCGTCATTATAGTATTTTCCGAGGTATATGCTGCCGGCCCGGCCGGAGAGGTCCACGAGCTTGAGGTACATATCCAGGTATGACAATCCCTCTTCCTCCGCGCACTGAGGGATCGTTTTGCCCTCATACTCCGGATGCTCATCTGAGATATAGGCCACTACCATATCGTCCCAGTCGATTCCGAGCACTTTGCGGTACATGAGGATCGTCAGCTCCAGTTTCCTGCGGTTAGCAGGCTTTGCAGCCTCTTCCTTGCTGAGCTGCGCGTACCATTCCGGGAAAA
This sequence comes from Anaerovoracaceae bacterium, assembly GCA_045113935.1. Taxonomy (GTDB): domain Bacteria; phylum Bacillota; class Clostridia; order Peptostreptococcales; family Anaerovoracaceae; genus Crickella. The sequence continues at coordinate 9,231 of JBGUJM010000092.1, read as the reverse complement.
CAACGGTGATAACGGAAGCTCCGTAGTGGAACGCGTAGTTGTCGAAAGCGATCGGATTGCCCGCGAAGTATTCCCTGCGGAACGTCCCGAGCATCCTGTCGAGCAGTTTCCAGCTCCTCTGTCCGGTAAAGATCAAATGACTGTATTCGAGCCTGCAGCCGCTCTTGTGCATGATATCCACCGCTTCATCGAGGCCCATCTCGAGATGCGACTTCTTCGTGAGAAGCGGATAGTCAGCGCTGACTATGGAGCATGCCCTCGGATGTATGGTCACGATGCCGTCATACTTCGCGATCTCGCGGGCAAAAGCCAGGATCTCATCTTCCCGCGCGTATCTGTCCGGCTCATACATGAACCCGAGCGAGCCGCCGAAGGCTCCGCCCTCCATCGCCTCACGCACATATGTGAGTTCCTTTTCGATCTGTTCCGGTGTGTATGGCGCCGGATCGTAGCCGGTCATGCCTGCCCTTACAGAGCCCTGGCCGATCAGAGGCACGATATTGACGAAGAGATTGCCCTCCGCGCGCTTTTTGAAATCGGCAAAACTGCCCGGATGCTGCGCGTCGAAGAGGCCTCCTCCAACCTTGTCTCTGTGCGGCGTATCCGGATCCATTCCGAACGGCGAGAAACTGCAGTTTCCCGTGATCTGAGTTGTGATCCCCTGTTCGATGAATGGCTTGTAGAACTTCTCCGCATCCTCTCTGTCATAGAAAAAGTCATTATGTGAATGAGCGTCTATCAGTCCCGGGCAGATCTGAAGCCCGCTGATATCGATTTTCCTGTCTGCTCTCTTCCTGAGTTTCGGCGCGACAGCAACGATCACGTCATCTTCGATCAGAACATCTCCTGTATAAGGTCTGGCTCCGGTGCCGTCATAGATCAGACCGCCTTTGAATAAAGTCTTCATATCCGCTCCTTCCCCTCTGTGCCGGTAAGCACGATGTTTCTTTCTGCACATAATTGTATTATATGGAACCACACCGGGCAACATTATGTTACAATTACTGCTGCCGGAACAGCCGGACTGACCACTATTCATTATTCAGAAGGAGACAGCAATGGACAAGACAGAGAAGGCGGTAGTGACCGTCGTTGGAAAGAATCATATCGGCATACTCGCGGCAGTCGCCACAACAGTGGCTGAAGCCGAGGCTAATGTCGTTCAGATCTCACAGATCGTCATGGATGAATTCTTCACCATGAATATGCTTATCGATATCACCCAGATGAACGGCAGCATCCGCCAGCTGGAGGAGGCTCTCAAAGAGCGCCTCGAGGGTATGGAGATCCATGTGATGCATGAGAACATTTTTGACTCCATGCACAGTATATAGAGAGGCGGCGGACAGATATGATGTTCAATACTAACGATATCATGGAGACCATCTCCATGATCAGAGACAACAACCTTGATATCCGTACCACAACTATGGGCATTTCCCTTCTGGACTGTGCCGATACGGATATCGACAAGTCATGTGTCAAGGTCTATGACAAGATCTGCCGTCTGGCAGGTGATCTTGTCCGAACAGGGGAAGACATCCACGACAAGTACGGCATCCCGATCGTCAACAAGCGCGTCTCGGTCACACCGGTCGCGATGCTCGCAGGGATCTCAGGCGGAGATCCTGTCAAATACGCACGCACGCTGGAGAAGGCCGCTCATGAGATCGGCGTGGATTTCATCGGAGGATACTCTGCCCTCGTTCACAAGGGATTCAGCGCAGGTGACAAGGCTCTGATCACGTCCATACCTCAGGCGCTTGCAGAGACCGATCTCGTCTGCTCATCTGTCAATGTCGGTTCGACCAGAGCAGGCATCAATATGGATGCCGTGAAGCTCATGGGCGGGATCGTCCGCGAGGCATCCGAGCTCACAGCTGACCGGCAGTGCATAGGCGCCGCCAAGCTCGTGGTATTCTGCAACGCAGTGGAGGACAACCCGTTCATGGCCGGAGCTTTCCACGGAGTCGGCGAAGCTGATACCGTGCTCAGTGTAGGTGTTTCCGGACCGGGAGTCGTCAGGTCCGTCCTGGCCGGCATGCCAAAAGACGCTCCGCTGGATGAAGTTGCGGAGATGATCAAGAAGACCGCGTTCAAGATCACCAGAGTCGGTCAGCTCGTCGGATCGGAAGCCGCTTCAAGGCTCGGCGTACCGTTCGGTATCGTTGATCTGTCACTCGCCCCGACCCCTGCGATCGGCGACTCTGTAGCGCACATACTCGAAGAGATCGGCCTGGAGCAGGTAGGCGCGCACGGTACGACTGCCGCTCTTGCGATGCTGAACGACGCGGTCAAAAAAGGCGGCGTCATGGCATCCTCAAGTGTCGGCGGACTGTCCGGAGCATTCATTCCTGTCAGCGAAGACGCAGGCATGATCGACGCCGCAAGAGAGGAAACCTTGTCGATCGAGAAACTCGAAGCCATGACAGCAGTCTGCTCAGTCGGCCTCGATATGATCGTCATCCCGGGAGATACTCCTGCGGATGTGATCTCTGCCATCATCGCCGATGAGGCTGCGATCGGAATGGTCAACTCCAAGACAACAGCCGTCAGAGTGATCCCTGCAATCGGCCTGGCCGGAGGCGAAGAGCTCAATTTCGGAGGCCTTCTCGGCTATGGACCGGTCATGAAGCTCCGTACCAAGTCACCGTCCGTCATGATCAGCCGCGGCGGCCGCATCCCGGCTCCTCTTCAGAGTCTCAAGAACTGATACACCGGATATATTCAGACATGCAAAATGCCCGGAAGCATCACGTGCTCTCCGGGCATCTTTTTATCCGCAATTCCTGATCTTATTCGAATTCTGCTCCGTCAAGGATGCATCTGTAGAAGAAGTCAATGATGCCTTCCTCGACCTCGTCCTTGAGATCCGCATAGTTATGGATCTCGTGACGGTATCCGGAGTAGAGGACTGTCTCTACATCGCATCCCGCGTCAGTCAGCCAATTCGAGACCTGATAGACGCCCTCGCCGTACTGTCCTACAGGATCCTGATCGCCCGCGATATTGTATACCGGCAGCTCCGCAGGGACCTTCTTAGCCCATTCAGGACCTGTGATCACCTCTATCATTTTGCAGAAATCCATGAAAGAGCGGTTGCTTGTCGGTCTGGTAAACGCGTCGAACGGATCCTCCGCATGGTCGTTCTGAACATATTCATCATGGCAAATCCATTCATTTCCGAGTTTTACGCCTTCATCACAGCGGGCAAACATCCATCCCATCATGACAGCGCCGACATCCGGATCCGCTTCAAGGCCCTTGCCCTCATCCAGCAGCTTTTCGATATATTTCATGCTGTTATCGAGTCCCGGGAATACACCGGACGTGCCGCACAGTGTGACTCCGTCCAGTTCATGACCGTATTTTGCCATGTAGTCACGCGCGATAAACGACCCCATGCTGTGGCCGTACATAAAATACGGCAGACCCGGATACATATCCTGAACGATCTGAGTCAGGGTGTGTTCATCCTCCATCATGGTGTGAACGCCTTTGTCTCCCCAGTCGCCCCAGCAGTCATTCTCAAGAGCTGTTTTGCCGTGCCCCACGTGGTCGTCCGCGGCCACGACGAATCCGGCATCCATAAATTTAACGATCATATGCAGATATCTGCGTGAGTGTTCACCGAATCCGTGTACCAGCTGGATGATGCCTACCGGCGGCGCAGCCGGAACATAGACCCATCCGTATACAACATCTCTCTTGTTATACGATTCAAAACTCACTTCATGAAGCATAGCGTTCCTCCTCTCAATCTGTTCACTTGTACAAAATATCCATATCGACGTCTGCGTCTATACCGTCTATCCTGCCTGTGCAGCTGGCCTGCCACATCCTGTAAGGGCCCTTATAGTCCGTTTTGTCTGTATAATGGGCGAGCCAGACCTGCCTTGTGTCCGTATCCGTCCAGATCTTCTCCAGGTAGTTCTTGCTGCCGTACAGCATACAGTCATATCCGCTGCCCGAAAGTTCATCCGCGAACGCGTCATACAGTCCGTTGAGGTCCGCGAAGCTCATCTTGTAAGTCTGGAATCTGCCGAAGTCCTCCCAGTCGAAGACCACAGGGAGATCCAGTACGTCTCCGTTCAGTTTTTCCGCGATCTGATCCGCGGACGCGCGGACATTCTTTTCCGTATTGTCATAGCTGTAGAGATAGACCCCTGTTCTGATCCCGGCTGCTTTCGCGCGCTCATAATTCTGATCGAATTTCTCATCGAATGTGACCGTTCCGTCAACGGAGTACCCGATCCTTATGATCACAAAATCACAGCCTGCTTTCCGGACCGCTTCGAAGTCCACGTCTCCCTGCCATCTGGAGACATCTATGCCGAATGTCCTGCCTTTGCCTTTATGTGATCTGACAAAATCCCCGAACTGTGTGCGCGCCGAGTTATCCGTATACACCGGCACGCTGTCAGCGACCTCGACTGTGAGGTCCCAGTCCGTTGCGTTGCCCGATGCGTCAGTGACTGTGACATGAAGCGGGTATCTGCCATTGGTATCCATGTCAACTTCCCCGTCCACTTTGAGTTCCGGCTCCGGGTCCGCGTTGTCGCCGTATCCGATCACGTTGTTGATATCGAATTCCGTCCCGCGCTGCAGGACCGTTCCGTCGCCGCTCCAGATTTCGAGAGGCGGCTCCGTATCCACTACAGTATATGGCAAAGTAAATTCAACTGTAGGATTGAGAAGGCCTCCGTACATAGTCTCCGAAACAGTATAAGTCAGCTTGCGGTCGCCCGGAGTCTCGGCGTCCAGATACTCTTCCGAAACAGCGACCGTTCCTACCGAACTGCTTACATAATCCATGGAGAGATAATCTCCTCCGACCTCAACTTCCGGCGACGGGTCCGTAAATCTGACAGCGAGCGAATCCTTCGTGGTCTTATAGGACCAGCCCACCATCGACGCGATGACTATCAGCAGAAGCAATATAAGCAGGATCAGTATTTTTGCAATACTGCGTCCGCCCTTACGCTTCTGCCTCTGCGCCATATCTGCCTGCGCCCTGCTCATGATCACTGTATCCCGTTGATCAGGGAATTCAGATCATCCGGGGAGAGACCGTAATCCTCATCACCGCCGAGTCCCTGTACAGTGATGGAATAGCAGTAATCGTCAACCGTCCAGATCGTTTTGGTCGCGTCGCCTTCACGGTTGCCGAAACACTTTAACTCAAGTCCCTTGACGTTCTGTGTCCACTCATTCGCGTAAGTATTGTAGTCGCCCGAGATGTCCCCTTCTGTGGCTACGTCGCTCTTTCCCTTGCGGATAGTCATCTCCACAGCCGGAAACTCGACCGTGGTCTCCGCGAGACCATCCATATATCTGAAGGAATCAGGTTTGACATCGCCCAGGCTGATAGTGATAACCTCCGTAATGTAAAATCCGTCGATTCCTGCTCCCTCTGCGGCTTCCTCCAGAGAAGCAGCCTCCGACCACGGATTGGCGATACCTGTTCCTTCTTCTTCAGATTCTTCCGCAGTTTCTTCTGTTGTCTCTTCCGGAGCAGCTTCCGGCTCTTCCGCCTCACCGGATGTACTGCCGCACGCTGCCAGAAGGAAAATCATTCCCATGATCGTAATGATCCCGATCCATTTTTTCATAATTCCGGTCCTCCTTGTTCTGAATTATACCATATGACTGATGCCGCGTACCTCACATACACAGCTGATCATAGCGTTCCATAATATCTCTGAGAGTGCTGTCATTCACATCGAATTTCAGGTCACCGATACTCGCGACCGGAAGGACCTTCGGCGATGTGCCGCTGATGAACACCGCGTCAAATGACGCCAGGTCTTCCGTTCTCACCGATTCATAGTGCAGACGGAGCCCGGATTCCTGAATGATCCTGAGGATCATGGCCCTTGTCACACCGAGCAGGACCTTGTCGGAAGGAGAGGTATAGATATCCCCGCCGCGGATGAAGAAAACATTGGACCGGCTGCCTTCAGTGACCCTTCCCTCTCTGTTGACGAGGAATACCTCGTAGAGGTCCCCTGCCCGGATCGCTTTGTCCGTCGCGTCTCTCAGTTCCTGATCCATCATTTTGATGTTAGGATTCTTTCTCTCTCCTCTGAACATGTCTGTTCTCACGCCCTTCGCGTACATGTCCGCTGACGGGTAGTGTGTAGGATTGAGATGCATCAGAGCATGTCCGCTGACATCCACTTCGACCCTTATATTATGATCCCTGATCCCGCTTTCCCTTGTCAGGTCTTCTATACAGCTTTCCAGCTCATCGTATGTAAACGGGACGGCCAGGCCCATACTCGCCAGCGATTTCTCAAGCCGCTCGTAGTGTTCCTTCAGGAACTGAGGCTTCCCGCCGCTCAGCCTTATGACTTCGTATACCGACGGCAGACTCAGGGTTCCTTTGGTCACGGCCGACCGGAATCCTGCCGTCATGTCGCGGATGGCTTCGCGTATCCTGTCAACCGGGATCTGATTGTAGTAAAAGACCAGATACATCTGTCCGTCGCGGTCAAGCTGCGCGATATCTCTCACCTTGATTCCCAAAGCAGCTGCCGTACGCATCAGGCGGTCAGCCATCTCGCGCCTCACCTCGTCGGTCCTGGCCGCTCCTCCCTGTCCTTCCCGGATGACCCGGCTGTACGTATTCAGACGGAGTATGATATTGATCCCCGACTGTGTATTCTCTGCCGTCAGGAAATTGCCTTCGCCGCCATACTCGCGAATGGCCGCAAGCGCTTCACGGAGTTTGACGGAATAAAGCTTGCGGACACGCCGCAGATTGGTATGATAATACCCCCTCTTCATGAACTCAGTCAGGGTCAGCTGCTCTGTCTTGGAGCAGGTCTGGTCATAGTCCTTTCGTATACTGTCATACAGGTCCAGCATGGATACCGGGAGTACCATGTAGCTGATCCTCACCGCCGGAAACAGAGTAGATGTAAACGAGCCCAGATATACGACTCTGCCGCTGCGGTCGATACCCTGCAGCGCAGGTACTGGCATTCCCGTATATCTCAGTTCGCTGTTATAGTCATCCTCTATGATGATACTGTCATTGGCCTCCGCCCATTCAAGCAGCTTCCTTCTGCGGCTGATCGGCATCAGCGCGCCGGTAGGGAACTGATTCTGCGGACAGACATAGACCGCTGTCCTGATATTGCCCGGCAGGCTCTCTATCCGGATACCGTCCTCCTGTACCGGAATGCAGCTCATACTGAATCCCCAGTCACGGAAGATGCTCCTGACCGGCATATAGCCCGGATCCTCTACCGATACATGCGCGATCTCCATCATCCTCAGCATCCTTGCAAGATGCGCTGTCAGCTGCTGCGTTCCGGCGCTGATAACGATCTGATCCGGTGTGCAGAGAACACCTCTTGATTTATAGATATATCCCGCGATCTCTTTTCTGAGTGCCGGCTCTCCCTGCCGGTCCCCCTCTGTCAGAAGCAGCTCCGGAGTCTCGTTAAGAACAGCTGTCATGCACTTCTTCCATTTTACAAAGTCAAAGGAAGCAGGATCGCAGCTGTATATCTGCGGCTGCTTGCCTGCGGTTCTCTCTTCTGCCCCTCCGGCTGACGGCGCGGATCTTTTCCGCGCATGCTTCTCTGCCGCCGGCGCGCCGGAAGTTCCTGCGCCCTGAGCGGTGTAAAAACCGGACTGCGGCCTGCTGATCAGATATCCCTCGACCATGAGCTGGTCGTAGGCAGACTTGACGGTAGTAATGCTGACTCCAAGATCCTCCGCCAGACTTCTGAGCGATGGCATCCTCTCGCCGGTCGCGATCCTGCCCTCGGATATCTCCGCCTTGAGGTATTCGTATAGCTGTACATACAGACTGACGCCCGAATTGTAATCAAATTCTATTGTGATCATATATTGAGACCTTTTTAGCTAAAATTGTAATTAATAAAAATCAGAAAAATGTATATTTCTCTGATTACAGTTTACGGTTATTATATTGCATATACTATACAGGGTCAATGCCGCAGTTATCATCAGGGGGTATCAGAATGGCAACAGACAAGAAGAATAACAGCGCTTATGAATTAGTGATCACTTCGCTTATGATATGTCTTGTTCTCCTCGGAACGGTACTGTTTCGGATCCCGGTCCCGATGACGCAGGGCTATGTGCATCTCGGAGACGCGATGATCTACATCGGCGTGATCCTTCTCGGAAAAAAACAGGGCGCAGTCGCTGCAGCCCTTGGTTCGGCTCTCGGCGACATCCTCGGAGGCTATGCCTTCTGGGCGCCGTGGACCATCTGTATTAAATTCGCGATGGCATTCATTGCCGGCTCGCTGATCGAAGGGACAACATCCGGTGCCCATTATCATCAGCACTCCGGTTCCCCTGTTTTCAGGCTTGCTTCGGCAATGGCCGCCGGAGGTATCGTTATGTGCGCAGGATATCTCCTCGCGGAGCGGATCATGTACGGAAGCTGGGGCCTCGCAGCCCTTGGTCTGCCGTGGAACACCGGCCAGTTCGTCACAGGGACCGCCGTAGCAATAGCGGCAAAACCATTATGCGACCGCCTGAGACTCTATCAGTAGATCACCACAGGATATCCCGCGCTCACATTGTCTGCTATTCTTCTGGCGGCATCGTCCGGACAGTTCACACAGCCATGCGAGCCGTTGGTTTTGTATATATTACCTCCCCACTGGCTCCTCCAGCCGTTCGAGCCATGGTATCCCTGACCGCCGTAAAACGGAATGAAGCAGTTTACCGGACTTGCGTACCGGCTGCCGTCATCATTGGAACCTCTCAGCGTCGTCGGCCCGGTCACATATTGTACCGTGAATACGCCTCTTGATGTGTCGTGCCCGGGCATGCCGGTCACGCAGTCGCAGTCGACGATGCACTCACCGTTCTTATAGAGCCATACATGCTGGTCTGCTATCGAAGTCTCGATGTAGCTGTTTCCTATCCCCTCACCGTTGCTGTACTTTGCCTGAGACCATTTCATCTCGAGTTTCCGGGATTCCTGCGCCTTCAGCGCCTCGCTGAGTTCCTCGGTCATTCCTTCCTGATCCAGAGCTTTGCCGAATGTGACGCCTTCCACTGTGATCCTGCTGCCGCTGTGCGTCGTAAAATCATATACCTTATTGTATTCGTTGAATTTCCCGGCCATATCCCGGATATAGCCCTCGATACGGTCTTTTTTCAGTTCCGGGCCTTTTTCCCCGTAGGTAACCATCTCATCAAGGATCTGAGGCGTCAGGACTTCCGTCCCCTCGTCAG
>JBGUJM010000091.1:0-10349 GCA_045113935.1 Anaerovoracaceae bacterium | reverse complement strand
GTCTATTCGGCGCGTCTTAAGACGCTTGCAAGTACGATGCCCTTTTAGGGCTAGTGCATACCACCAGTTCAACTGGTGGTTATGATTTGGGAATAAGGCATTTAGGATTTGGATTATGGAGGTAATTACATGGCTGAAAAAAAAAATGACAAGCTGTTTATCATCATTGCCGGTCTTGTTATCGGTGTGATCGCAGCTGCGCTTGCTTTTGCAGGAAACCCGAAGAACATGGGATTCTGTATTGCGTGCTTCCTGCGTGATACTGCGGGCGGACTCGGACTTCACAAAGCTCCTCCGGTACAGTACATCAGACCTGAGATCATCGGTATCGTGATCGGTGCTTTCGGAGCTGCATTTGCCAAGAAGGAATTCAGCTCCAAAGGCGGCAGCGCTCCTATGACAAGATTCGTTCTCGGATTCTTCGCTATGGTAGGCTGTCTTATGTTCCTCGGCTGCCCGTTCAGAATGATCCTGAGACTGGCAGGCGGAGACTTGAACGCTGTATTCGGACTTGTTGGTTTTGTTATCGGAATCTGCTGCGGAATCTTCTTCCTGAAGAACGGATACTCCCTCAAGAGAACTTACGCTCTTACACAGGGTGAAGGATACTGGCTGCCGATCATGGAAGTAGCGATCTTTATTCTGCTTCTCGCTAAGCCTGCATTCATTGTATTCTCAGAGGAAGGTCCCGGATCCATGCATGCAGCAATTGGCCTGGCACTTGCTGCCGGACTCATTGTAGGTGTTCTCGCTCAGAGAACAAGACTGTGCATGGTCGGAGGAGTAAGAGATCTGGTACTCTTCAAAGAGACAAGACTTCTCTGGGGATTCATCGCTATCCTCGTTGCGGCGCTCGTTACCAATCTCGTCCTCGGCGGCTTCAAGCTGGGAATGGCTGAGCAGCCAATCGCTCATACTGACGGACTCTGGAACTGCCTCGGCATGCTGCTTGTAGGATTTGCCTGCGTGCTGCTCGGCGGATGCCCGCTCAGACAGCTCGTTATGTCCGGCGAAGGTAACGCTGACAGCGCGATCACAGTACTCGGCCTGATGGTCGGCGCTGCATTCTGCCACAACTTCGGACTCGCGTCAAGCGGTGACGGCCCAACCCCTGCAGGCAAGATCGCAGTTATCATAGGTATCGTTGTTGTTGCACTGATCGGTGTTGTCAATACATTCGTCAAGGCAGAGAAGACTGCATCAGAGGCTGCATAAGTACGGAGGTACATCATGGTAGACGCAAGAGGACTTTCGTGCCCGATGCCTGTACTCATGACTAAGAAGGCAATGAAGAGCAAGGAAGACTACTACGAAGTGCTCGTAGACTCCAAGACACCTTGCGAGAATGTTACCCGTTTTGCCGAAAGTCAGGGATACAAGGTAGAGGTAGAGGAGAAAGGCGGAGAATATCTGCTCAAACTTTCCAAATAATTCAACAGAGATCCCCGGAAGCAGATAGTTCTGCATCCGGGGATTTTATGATACAATGTCTGAAATGACAGAAAAGCCATCCGCCCGGCAAAGGGGAAAGGGACAGATGAACACCTATATAGCTACGTTTTTTATGCATTTCGGTTCGATAAGGTTTGAGAGACTGTGCAAGTCAAAAGGATATCAGGCGAGAACTATGCCTGTGCCGCGCAATCTCAGCTCCAGCTGCGGTACATGCGTGAAATATATGGCGCCGGAACCTCTGTATGATCCTGATCATGATGAGATGGAAAAGATGGTTATATGCAATGAAGATGGAAGCTACACACAGATATATCAGGCTGAAGGCCTGTAGGAGACTGTCCGGCGCAGGTTTTTCTGATGGATTGTCGCGTGACCATAATCTATGGTCACGTTATTAATTTTTATGTATTTTTTTGTTTGTAGAAACTATATTTGTTAGAATATAATCACTATAAGAATGCGCTGCTGAAGTCAGACGGAGATGAAAATGGACAGAGTTTTTTTTCAGAGCATATGGCAGGTAATGGAAAGCCTGCACAACGCGACTCAGCTTGAGGATGCGCTGTCAGGAAGCCTGGGAATACTGCGCGAGGTCACTGACAGTAATAAGGGCTCTATATGGATGATGGATGATCAGAGCGGCCGGGTGATCTGCATCGCGGTGGATAACACATCCGATTCCATAGGAGAGAGTGCGGCTCCGGGGGAAGGTGTTGTCGGAGAGACGGTCAGTTCCGGAGAGTCCCGGGTATACAAAGCGGCTGAGGTTCAGAGGCTGAAACTGGCTGGTGCTGACGGACCTTCTGTTACGGGTAAGAACCTGATGTGCGTACCGATCAAAATACCGAACCACATCATCGGATGCCTGCTGCTCTCGGGCAAAAAGGCCGGCGACTATACAGAAGATGAACTTGAAATGTGCGAAAACTGCTGTGCGATCCTGGCTCTCGATATACAGGACAAAGGCTTTGCGTTCAGACCTTTTGAAGACCGGAAACCTATCGTTACTGTCCGCGGCGTCATGAAGGAATACAGAAACGGTGAGGAAATGAGACGTATTCTCAAAGGCGTTGATCTTGATGTCTACGAGGGTGAGCTGGTGGTCGTTCTCGGGGAGAGCGGCTGCGGAAAGAGCACACTTCTCAATATCATCGGCGGCATGGACAATATGACAGAGGGACAGCTGCTGGTTGAGGACCGGGATATGTCTAAACCGACTGAAGAAGAACTGACAGAATACCGCCGGGAATATATTGGATTCATATTCCAGGCATATAATCTGATGCCTAATCTCAGTGCGTATGAGAATATAGAGTTCATTGCGGAGATCAGTGATAATCCGCTGGATACCATGGAAACACTCCGCATGGTCGGTCTTGATCAGAAAGCCGACAATATGCCGTCGGCTCTTTCCGGAGGTCAGATGCAGAGGGTATCAATAGCAAGAGCACTGGTCAAGGACCCGAAGATCATTCTTGCGGATGAACCGACAGCCGCGCTTGACTATGAGACCTCGATCATGGTGCTCAGTGTAATTGAAGAGATAGTGCGTGAGAGAAAGACCACAGTCCTGATGGTCACACACAATCCGGAGATAGCCAAAATGGCCAACAGAGTCGTCAAACTCAGAGACGGCAGGATCTCGAGTATCAGAGTTAATCTCCATCCGATCCGGGCGACTGATCTTGTCTGGTAAGAAAGGACCTTCAATGAAGAAAACCCAGAGGAAAGACGCGATAAGGAACATACGAAGCAGACTGGTGTCATATTTGTCAGTCTGTCTTGTTATCATGCTCGGACTCGGCGGTTTTTTCTCAACAAAATATATGTCTGCGGGAGTGGCTGCAAAGGGAGAAGAATATTATAAAGAGCGCGGATTCAAAGATTATGAGATGATCTCTTCCCTGGGAATCAGTGAATCTAATCTGAAAAAGATCACTGCTGCGGATGGCGTCAGGGACGCTGAAGGCGTAATGCAGTCAGACGGTACACTTGCGCATGGCAGCAGTATATGGAATGTCACGGTCATATCCATGACGGAGCGGATCAGTGTACCGGAGGTCACAGAGGGGAAGAAGCCTCAGGGCAGAAATCAATGCATGATCGGTGAAGATTTTGCTGAAGAAGAAGGCCTTAAGGTAGGAGATAAAGTCAGGCTCTCGATGAGTACACCGGATATGGAGGATCCTCTGTATGTCCGGGATTTTCTGGTCACCGGGCTGATGCATCATCCGGATTATGCAAGACGTATGACAGATAAAACTGTCGCGCTCCCTTTGGAAGCCTTCAACCCGGAGGTCACGGACGGTCTGTATACCCGTGCTTTTGTCAGCATTGAAGAACCGGAGGGAGTCAGCATATTGTCTGATGAGTTTTTTGATGAGACGGCCGGCATTTCACAGGATCTGAACAAGCTTGCTGATGAGCTGTCAGTGGATCGTGCCAATGAAATGAAACAGAGCATCTATGACATGATCGACGAAGAGTGGGCCAAAGCTCAGGCCGAACTTGACGCCGCGCAGGCTGAGATCGATGCCGGTCAGGCAGAACTCGATGCAAAGCTTGCGGCAGCACTCAGCAAACTCAGAGACGCCGAAAACGAACTTGAGAAAACGCGTAATGCGGCTCTTAAGAAACTGAGAGCGGCAGAAGCAGAAATCGCCGCTTCAGAAAACCTCCTGAACCGGAAGAAAGCAGAACTGGCGGCAGCCAAAGCCGAATACAACAAGAAAAAGGCTCAGCTCGATAAGATCAAGAAACGGCTCGGAAGAGATATCCGGGAGATACACGCGGATGTAAAAAATGTTATTGATCTGGTCACGAAGCTGAAGGCCGCGCTTGATCCGGATGGAAACACTATTATAGAAACAGATAGTGTGACTGATGAAGAGTGGAAGAAGATAGCAGAGGAAATTCTTGCTAATAGGGACAAAATCATAGAAATAAGAAAACAGCTGGATTCCGAAGAAGGGATCCGCGAAGTGAAAGAACTGGAAGAGCAGACCGGAGTAGAGCTTATGCCGCTTCTTGAAGCTGTCAGGAGTACGCCGGTTGCTGATCTGGAGTCTTTAATCAATCTGATCGGGGACTATGCGGGAGGAAGTCTGGAAGAACTGGAAGGCAAGGACCTGAACTCATTCAACTCCATTCTGGAAGTGCTTAACTATTTAGACCAGCTGCTTACCAGGCTCGAAGACGCAGAAGCCCAGCTGGCGGCTGCGAAGAAGCAGATAGAAGACGGAGAAGAAAAAATAGCTGAAGGTGAACGTCAGCTGGCAGATGCTAAAGCCCAGCTGGCAGCTGCCAGAAAAAAATACGAAGATGAGGTTGCCGCTGCCCAGAAAAAGATCAAAGCCGGCTGGGCAGAGTATTATGCTGAGAAAAACAAATACGAAAGCCAGCTGGCTGAGGCAATCGCTTTACTCGCTGTCAACAGACAGGCTGCTGAAGAAAAGCTGGCTGAGGCACGCGCGTCAGTAGGAGATATTAAGTGCAGATGGATCGTGACAGACCGCAGAGCCAATGCAGGTTATGCCGACATCAGGTCAAACGTGAGCGCTATCAGCGGGGCGGGAAATGTGTTTGGCATCCTCTTCATGATCATCACAGCAATCGTATGTTTTTCAACTCTTGCGATAATAATTGAGGAACAGAAGAAGATGGTCGGAACTGTCAAGGCTTTCGGCTTCTTCCGCCGCGAAATACTCGGAAAATACCTTGTGTTTGGCGTAAGCGCATCGCTCATCGGCTGTCTGCTTGGAACCGGGCTTTCACTGGTCCTGTCCGATATAATACAGAAAAAGTTCGCAGAGGCCGGGCAATATCAGTTCGGTGTGGCTAAAAGCGTGATCACTCCGGTGCCTACAGCTATAGCATTTGCCGGAATGATAGCCGTCTGCTGCATTGCGACAGTTGTAGCGTGCTCTGACATACTCAGGACTCCTGCGTCAATGCTTATGAAAGGCGCTGTCAGCAAGAAAGACAGTTCATACAGGAAAAAGACTTCACGTCGCGGAGGATCACTGTATTCAAGACTGATATTCCGCAATATGCGGGATGACAAGACAAGAGTGATCGTGTCCATCGCAGTCATTGCGTTCAGCTGTATGCTGATTGGAATAGGTATTTCCATGAAGCTGGCATATGACGGTATGAGTGAAAGACAGGTCAGTGATATCTACAGGTATGATCTCAGAGTGGATGTCTCGGATGACGTACCGGCAGATAAACGGACCGCTCTGGAGAAGACCCTCACGGAAGCCGGCACGGTGTGGATGCCTGCAGTATATGAAGCTTATCTGTACAGATGGGACAACAGCTATAATGGTCTGTATCTCCTGTGCGCAGATCCGGAAAGAATAGGGGAGTTCATCAGTATCGGCACACCGGACGGAGATGTACCTCTGACTCTGCCGGAAGACGGGATCCTGGTACAGAACAGGATGGATGAGAGCTATGGAATGACATCAGGCACAACCATTCCTCTGCTCGATGAAACACTGAATGAATATGAAGCGCCTGTAACAGGATCATTCCATAACTATATGGGCAGACTTACAGCAACATCTCCGGCCGGATATAAGAAAGTCTTCGGAAAAGCTCCGGAAAATAACTGCTATTTTGTGACCCTTAACGGCGCAGGAGAAAAAGAGCTCCGGAACAGTCTTCTGAAGGTAACAGACGGAGTATCATTTGAAAATAAGAGTGACATAACATCGATGTTCAGCTCTATAGGCAACCTGTACAGTATTATAGTGCTCCTTACGACCGGCATTGCCATCCTGATGTCATTCATGATACTGACCAATCTGGCCAATATTTTCCTGAACCGCAAGAAGACCGAGCTGACCGTTATGCGTATCAACGGCTTCAGTATAAAGCAGACAAAAGGCTACCTTGCAAGGGAATCTGTCATAACAACTGCTGCCGGAATCATGCTCGGCGTTGCATTAGGAGCGATCCTGACCCCTAGGATCATTTACATGGTACAGCTGGAGGATGTTGAGTTCGTAAGATCGTTCCATCCTTCAGCGTGGATAATCGCTGTTGTTCTGGAGACCGTTTTCGCTGTTATCACAAATTCACTTGTCTTCAGAAAGGTGAAGAAGCTTAACTTCAGAGACATTGCCTGATCAGGGCATACGCCGGAGGGCAGGGCATGAATGACCGCAAAGATACGGCCGGTGCGCGCATATGGAAGAGACATATCAGAATATGGAATCTGCTGACGATACTGATCAGCGGATGGATCCGCCGTAAATTCAATTTCACTTACGATGATTTCGGCATCGAGGAAATAGAAGGACCTGTTCTGGTCATCCCCAATCATTCGTGTGCGTGGGATCCGCTTCTGGTGGGGACGGCACTGAGAAAGCGGCAGATGTATTTCGTGGCAAGTGAACATATTTTGCGCTGGCGTATTGCGGGTCCGGTGATAAACTGGCTGGTGGAGCCGATTCCGCGCAAAAAAGCGAGTACGGGAACGGGTACCGTAAAGGCCTGCATCAGACACCTTAAAGCAGGACACTCTGTGTGCCTGTTCGCTGAGGGAGAGCAGACATGGGATGGTATCACGGGAAAGATCTTTCCTGCCACCGGCAAGCTCGTGAAGCAGAGCGGGGCTACACTTGTCACATACTGCATTGAGGGTGCTTACCTGAGCATGCCTAGATGGGCTTCGGGAGTCAGGAGAGGCAAAGTGCATGCCCATGCGGCAGGTGTTTATACTCCTGAGGAACTGAAAGGAATGAAACCCGGTGAGATCGAAGAACTGATCAACCGGGATCTGTACCTCGATACCTGGGAATGGCAGAAAAGCCAGCCCGGAGGGCCGGTCTCATTTACGGGGAAGGACCGTCAGGAACCGGCAAAAGGCCTGGAGCGGGCGCTTTTCATGTGTCCTTCATGTCTCAGAGCGGGTACTCTTAATACCGGAAAAAACATGATATACTGCAGCTGCGGGTTCCGTTCGAAATTCACGGAAACCGGTTTTCTCGAACCGGAAATGCCGGAAAATAATGCCGCTGCAGCAGAAAGACGCTTCTGCACAATAGCAGAATGGGATAAATGGGAGACTTCCGAAATGGGAATACAGCTAAGCCGCATGATGGAATCCGGCGAAGGCAGATTTTTCTCAGACAGGCAAGTGCAGCTGTCCAGAGTTGAAGACGGACACAGTGATACGCTTCTGTGTGAGGGAGAACTGTCACTCAATGCTGAAAACGGCAGGCCGGTCATGTATGCAGGGGACAGAAGCTTTGACGTCACATCTATAGATATGATGGCGCCTGTCCTCAGCAGTCTGCTTCTTTTCTCAACGGGAGGAGAATATTATCAGATCAAAGCAGAGAATACCAATCTGCGGAAATACGTGCTGGCATGGCAGTACTGTAAGCAATGCCGGCAGACAGGAGAATAATTACAAGAAATGGACTATTCTGCAGCCAATCACCAATTATGGAATTTTATCATTCAGGCCGGATACATAGCGGCAGTAATTCTGCTGGCTAATCTTCTCCGGCAGAAATTAAACTTCATACGAAGGAGTATGATTCCTGTAGCTGTACTGGGTGGATTTCTGCTGCTGATCACCAAGTATATCGGCATCGTTGATCTGGATGAAAACCTCATGGCGATGCTGACCTATCACGGGATCGCTCTGGGATTCATAGCCATGAGCCTGAGAGTGCCTGAACAGAAGGGCAAAGGCAGTGAACGGATGATAGGCTTCCGGTCCGGGGCAGTCATCGTCAGTACATATATGGTGCAGGGCGTGACCGGTCTTATCATCACCCTGGCGCTTGCGTTCACTGTGATGCCGGATATGTTTAAAGCTGCCGGCCTGCTGCTTCCTATGGGATACGGACAAGGCCCGGGACAGGCAAATAATATCGGCGCAAGCTACCAGATGATGGGATTTGAAGGCGGACACAGTTTCGGCCTGGCGATAGCGGCGATGGGATATCTGGTGGCGTGTACAGTCGGAGTCATTATTCTCAACGTTCTGAGAAAGAAGGGCAGAATAGAGGCCTTCAGCGGAGAGGCGGAAGAGGATTACGACGCAAGCTATTTTCACAGCAAAGACGAAATACCGGTATCGGAATCAGTGGATAAACTCAGCGTGCAGCTGGCCATGGTGGTTCTGGTCTATCTTGCTACATTTCTCGTCACACACGGCATCACATCAGGGATCGCGTCTCTGAGTGAAGGACTGGCGGGTACAGTCAATACGCTGCTGTGGGGGTTTAATTTCATCATCGGTTCGGCTCTTGCCATACTCCTGAGAGTAATACTGGAGAAGATGAAGAAGAAAGGCATTATCCTCAGGCAGTACCAGAACAACTATCTTCTCAACCGTCTGTCGGGAGCATTCTTCGATATCATGATTGTTGCGGGAATCGCGAGTATCGATATCGAAGATATCCGGGGGCTGCTGCTGCCGTTCCTGCTGCTGACAGTCATAGGAGGTATCGTGACATGGTTCCATCTTTCCTGGGTATGCAAAGCGGTGTATCCGGACTACTACTATGAAGGTCTCATTTCCATGTTCGGAATGCTGACTGGAACCATCAGTTCGGGCGTGCTGCTGCTGCGCGAGATCGACACCGGTCTGACTACACCGGCGGCCAACAACCTGATCACAGGCAGCAGTTTCGGAATACTTCTCGGCGCGCCGGTCCTGATACTGGTCGGAATGGCGCCTAAGAGTACCACGCTGTGTTTCGTCACTCTGGGTCTGGCAACTCTGTATATGCTGATACTGGATGTGATCATATTCAAGGTCGGGCGGAAAAAAGACTGATCAAAAAGGGGGTGTCGCATTTGAATAAATGTGGCAGCCTCTTAACGTGGAAAAGCAGACAGTCTCCGTCGGGATCTTCGATCCAGACATCGACAGTCTGCTTTTTGTAATTCATTGCACACTAACCCAGTATAGTGTCTGATCAACAGTAAGTCATTTCAGACCTCATATAAATGCAAACTCAGCTTTCTGTTCTGTATCCGTCGATGAAGGTTGTCCAGGTTTTGTGCGATCGCCATCAACACACTTTCAGCATAGACATTAGCCTGTCCGCGGCAGAGGAACTGCCGGAAGGCTCCGTCCTCTTTCCATAGTGCAAATGCGCCTTCTGCCTGAATGCTTCGATTGACTCTGAGCTGTATCCCTTCTTCACTGGTGATCCGGTCAAGACATTCCTTACGTTGCCTTTCGAATTTTCTGGAAACTGTGAGCTTTTTGAATCGCTCTTCTTCAGGGATCTTCCAGTTCTTACCTTTCAAACACTCAGCTCTGTGTGGACACCCTGCGCATTCATAACACCGATATACAGTTTGTTTGCGGACATATCCGCTTGCAGTTCTCTGATGGTGTATACCATGTGCGTAAAGCCTGCATCCATTCTTACATGTGTAATAGTCTCCATCGGGATTATACGGCATGTTCTCCCTACGGCTGATGTCCTGTTTGTATTTCCTGGTCTTGGATATCTCGTAATTCGCAGGCTTGATCATTGCCGAGATGCCTCTGTCCTCAAGATAGCTGTAGTTCTCTTCACTCTCATATCCTGCATCCGCTACGACTACCGGATATCTGTGTTTTAGTGCTGTTTCCATTCCGGTCAGGAATGGTATTAAAGTGCTTGTGTCGGTAGGCTTCGGAGACAGTGTGAGCCATGAGATATATCCTGAATCGACTCCAAGCTGAAGGTTGTATGCCGGCTTCAGCTGTCCGTTCAGCATCGCATCTTCCTTCGTCCTCATGAAGGTCGCGTCAGGGTCGGTCTTGGAATAACTGTTGCGGTCACCCAGGACTTCAAGTTTCCTGGAATATTCTTTTAGTCTTGCACTGTATTCCTCAAGAAGCTCGATATGCTTCTGCAGCTGTGTCTTGCGGC
>JBGUJM010000090.1:0-1571 GCA_045113935.1 Anaerovoracaceae bacterium | reverse complement strand
GGAGTATATCCGTGGGAGAACTGCTGCGAGGATCAAGATCCTTGCATGTGCGTAACTTCAGCAGATGTAGAGAAGTGGGACGGAACTTACAACGTCGTTTCTGCGAACTCTGGTAGCTGGGGTGGACAGTATGATGACTCTTGGAAGACCTCTGCTGGTCTATGGCAGGGCGCTTCTGAGACGGTTCAGACACACTCAGCTTACTGGGACTCTGCTTGGTCAGTCGCTAGCGGATACGATCCGAACGCTCTCAATCCGATAATTTCGATTCTCTCTGGAACTAGCGGATTCCTCCAGACATACTCTGGTGAGCTAGAAGTCCATACAAAAGATGTGATTATCGGTAACGGAACGGCAAAGAATCCGATACAGATGTCACAACTCTGGAGAGAGCGACTATCAGAGCTCTATAAAGCTTTGATGGCTCTGTATGAGGGTGGTAAAGTTAGCGACGATCCTAAGGTTCGACACTGGCTCAAGACCAATGATCTTGACGAATTTGTTGAATGGCTGAAGGCTATTGATGCCCTGATGTTCATGGTCGATCCGAACATGATCGACTACGCTGAGATCATCAAGGAGATGGATCCAGACATCACGAGTCCGAGCGCTAGCATTCTCGGAGCTTCTGGTGGTGGCATCTTCATACAGCTGAACAAGATCTGGGCTTTCCTGCGCAACATGGAGCACTGGGTCGTAGAGACGACTCGTGAGACCGTTGCTCAGTGGGGTGACTCAGCTGACAAGTGGAACTGGACATGGGATGCAGTCAACACCTCTGCTGACCGCTGGAACAAGACGGCAGAGTCTGCCAGCTTCTGGAACTCTGCATGCAACATCGTAGGCGATCACTACGAGAACTGGAACGAGACTTACAACATAGTCAACAACAGCTCGGTCAACTGGAATTCAGCATACTCAGCAGTCAACATCTCTGGCGGATATTGGAACTCTGCTTACTCAGTCGTCAACAACAGCTCGCAGTACTGGAATTCAGCTTATAGCGCTATCGTGAACAGCGCTCAGAACTGGAATGAGATCTACAACATAGTCAACAACAGCTCTCAGTACTGGAACAGCGTCTATAGCGCATACATCAACTCAGCATCCTACTGGAACAGCGCTTACACCAACATCACAGAGATCGAGAACAACTCCGCCTACATCTGGAACAACCTATACCAGTTCGTCTCAGCAAACTCAGGCGAATGGGGTTCTCAGGACACTTCTTGGAAGACCTCTGCCGACAAGTGGGAAGCTTCTTACAGCGCAGTCGCTAAGAACTCTGCTTACTGGGCTAGCGGATCACACGAGACATGGGAATACGCAGCTGACATGACGCTAGAGAACGCAAGTCAGTTCAATGCTCCTGGAGTCTTCTACTACAACGAGAGATAGCTATGGCAAAAGAATACAAAGATCTAAAAGATTTTCTCCTGAAAGAGTCCACTGTCTTCGAGAAAGAAGAGGACAGCAATCCGCTGTTCTACATCTGGGCTGTAATGAAGAGCGTCAGCGGAAAGTCTGACGAAGAGATCAAGAGCTCACAGTCGCTCAAGGCTCTGTTCAAG